>NZ_RCVZ01000010.1:82288-182460 GCF_003668575.1 Falsibacillus albus
ATAGAAAAGCGTCGGGGCTTTGCCTAGGGGCGACAAGCATAAGAAGAATCTGTCGGAAAGGCGTCCTTTGCCTTTTTGGCAGATTCGGCTTATGACCTCGAGCCCCTAAGCCCCAGAGCTAGACAGGTGAGACCCCGCAGCGAAGCGAGGAGAGGTAAGGCGGATGTTCGATTAAGTTCGGCACGTCGTGTGCCAACATCGAACGGCCTCACTTCGTGTGAGGCCCCGCGGAAAGCGAAGTCATGCGCGGAAATCAACAGCAGTTTAATAGAAGCTAAAAATATATTGTTCGTCTTTAGAGCGGAGTGAATAAGTTATGTCCCAGCCTCTTTTAATTGCCAAAGTAAACAAAGGGAAAATATGTTATTGTTATTTGGAGAGGGATTCTATTGAAGTTAATTCTAAAGAACCTTATATACGGAATGATCGTTTTTGCAGTTGGTATGTTGGCTGTAAGTTATTTTTCCGATAATGGAAATGATCCTGAATTATCGATGCTTTCAGCTATATCTTACTCTCTAATTTATTTAAGCAGCGTAATTACCGTATGTACGAGTATCGTGATTAGTGAATTGGGCAAGCTTAAATAAAGGCTGTTTTCGCAAAGATTGTTGTTAAAATCTTAGTGCCGATTTTAACGTGAAAATAGATGTTTGGCGCGTTGAAATATAGAATCCCGGCTCTTTTCTCGCTCATTGAGCAATTTTTACAGTTAAAAAACTGTATGGACAATCCTATTTTAGTAGCTAAAGCAACAAAGTTTGAGAAAAGAGCCTAAATAAATGATGCAAAAACGCACGGAGTTTTCCTATGCTAGAGAGTAAAATGGTGCGTGAATCCCATTATGTACATATATAACCCTATAAACGAGAGGGCAGCCCCTAAATAAAATGTCCAAGGGTTGTCCTCTTTTTCTTTATCAAATGTAATAAGTGTCAATGAAAATAGGATGAGATTCACTATTGGAAGAAATCCGTAAGTTGGTCCAAACATAAAAGAAGCCCCACCCAAAACCAGTACAATGACTCCGTAAGGATTCTGTGATGGGATCTTCTCTATGGATTCTCTCTCCTCAAGTGAAAAATCCTCCATGTCTCCGCCTTGAAAATATTTTTTAGATTCGTTAAGGAATTGGTGCCATTTCCTTATCATTTTTCACATCCCTTTCTAATCCAACTTTTATCTTTATCAAGGAACCTCTCATGAAAAGTTTGGTAGAATCTACTGTCAAATAGAGAAAAATCGATAAACCTATCTCCTTAGCAACTCACCACTAAGTTAATGACGATACTTTCAATACTTGAACACAAAAAAATCCAGATAATCCTTTTGATCATCTAGATATTTCTATCTTCATGCAAGATTGTATAGATACGAAATAATAATCTTTCGTCCCCAAAACATCCCAAAAAAAACAATAGACAAACCCGAAATTTCCGAGTGCCTATTGTCTTTATTGTCAAACTCAAGAGTTCGTAATGAGCTTAATGGCTTTTTCATGAGCGTTGATCGTATGTTCAATATCTTCATCCGTATGGACGGAAACAGCTTGATTATAAGCTATTGGAAATGGGGATATATTCAAAACCCCTCAATCGCTATTCCATGTCGATATTTCCCTCCCCACCCAATCATAATTTCTCTATGACCTCGCTGACATGTGAATCTACTTGGTCAAAAGTTAAATATCACTTCTTCACAATCGGGATTCGAATATCAAAATGCGGATCATCTACATCCCGGTCATGCGGGTATCTTTCATGCTTGATCGGAAGAGAATCAAAATACTCGACTTCCGCTTCCCCGTACGGATGATAGTCGTTCTCGTCCATCCATTGATGAATCTTGCTGTATGTTCCCCCAATGCTTTCCCCTTTGGCGTGATGGGTTGTGAAGTAAGTCATCTCGGGGACATTTATTTCGATCATGCCTTCTGGAACCTGTTGCTTTTCATCCACCTCGTAAACAGAATAATGAACAAACCCATCTGGTCGGAGATGATAGGACAAACCTAGTTGAAGCTCTGGATGAAGAGCATGCTCAAGCTCACTCACTCTCCCTTGCATGGACGCTATCATTTTTTTCAATTCATCGACTTCCGAATATGCCCCTTCCCACTTCAATCCGATTCCCCGATAGGCTGGTATTGTTACAATTTGATATTGCAATGTTTTCACTTTCAATCTCCCTCCATCTCACTATTTTTGTCCTTATACACGATACATTCTCTTCACATCGCAATAAATCCTTCCATGACTTCCACATCTTTAAGGCTTCTTCTCATAATCGGCAGATGGACCAACCACAATTTTTAAATCGGTCTTTACAAAATATAAAACTACTTTAATATTTCTTTCATCTGAAATTAAAATTAATCTATTAAAATAAAGTGAAAATGAAAGGAGGAATCTATATGTATCTTAAAAAACTTACCGAAAAGAGATTGATCACCATCGACTATTATTCGAATGGGGCGCTGGCAACATTCAGGGGCAGGATATCGGGGCTTAACCTCATTGAACAGATTCTATCTTTGAGGGATGAGAAACAAAACTCACTCACCCTTCATTTATCAGAAATAATAAGTATCCATTGAACAATTGTATATTGTTATTTCTGCATCAAACCTTATACCGATTGGATTAAGGTTTTTTTTATGGCGTTTTTACTGATACTGTCATCGATGGTCGATCTTCAAAATTCACTTTTGTAAGGAAACAGCTATATACAGCCAGATTCACAATTTTGTAAAATAAAGGTGTGAACTACTTTCCGAAGGGAGGAAGGCATACTTGGTGGAATTATCTCGTTCTCAACAAATGGCAATCGACCATATAACAGAATATGCCAGAAGTCATAATCTTGAAGCTGAAGCTATCTTAAATCATGTTTTAAAAATGTCTAACACTCCGATAAATGTATTTGAAACTGCAGTAAATAATTTAAAATCCAATGCTCGTATCGCACTCCATTTCCATCCTGATCGACCTGATTCAGCCATGAAGGAAGTTGCCGAGGCACTATATGAACAAGGAATATATAAGAGCCAATTTGAAACACTCATATCCAATGGCAGTGTATCTGCCCTTCCAGGTGGTGAGCGTGATATTTGGGAGAATAAAATTTTCGGGGGAGCCTATCAATCGGAAGGGACAACGAACTCCCACCGACCAAAATATGGCGCATTGAATATCATGTTGCACGCAGATGGGCCTGCTCCTCGATTCGGTTCATGTTACTTCCTTTTATCTCCGAAGGTTTCATCACGCTCTACATTTACCTATTTAGATTCCCACCAAGACCCAAAGGAAAAAGGGACGTATGTTGAGTTTGACATGATATTGGCTGCACTCTTAGAGGATGCGTTTACGAGGGAGTGTGCACTTGGTGAAAGGGATCTGCCTCCAACAAAATTAATGAATCATTTACTGGTTAACCTCGATAAAAAGGCAGATTTCGAAAGGAAAGAACCACATCGGAATCTTAATCACTACATTGAAGCCCAAATCCATGGGAATATTTCACTCAAAGAAGACGTAGATGTCCTTGTAGCAGACCCTTCTTTTAAAGGGACCACTACTGGGGAAACTTTAGAGATGCTGGGTCTTAAGTATTCAATTGATCTATTTTGGCATAAGGGCTTTGAATTACAGATAAGTGAAGTTCCCTCAAATTTTAGAGGTCCCTCTATGCCATCACTTGCAAAACGGATTGCACAAAATGATACAATCAACGCGAGGTTAATCGGCTCTGCCATCATGGATCTTCACCGTAATCCTCAAAGTTGGAAAGATCGCGGGCCTGTTAAAGAGATTCTTCAGGAACTTAAGCTATTGTGGCATGTTTTAGTCAGATATGGAAAGCCATTATAGGAAGACCATATTTAACTGCTATTTTTTTGAAACTGCTTTGATTATCAAAAAATGAGGGTTTGACATGAGGTGCAGATAATCCGTCTCATTGATTTGTTTCATTTTTTCTTGCGGTCTTGGCTCAATCACCTTCTCAAGTTGAAAGTGTTCAACCGTTACATTGATCATTTCCTGCAAAGATCTTCTGTAGAAACTGATATCGATGGTGGTATCAAGCTTCTTCCATGTCTCTGTCAGCAGCGCTGTCTGAAAGTAATTTTCACTTGCGTGTTTTGAAAAATCCATGAAGGGATGGTGGACAGAAAACAAAATGGTCCCTCCCCTTTTAAGAGCACGCTCAAATTCCTTAAAAACAAATCCCCACTCTCTTATATAGTGAAGGGTAAGTGAACTGATGATGATATCAAATGAATCCTCTTGAAACGGAAGTGGATCATGGAGGTCATGACAGAATGCTGTTGTCCTTTCCTTCAATCGTTCGTGTGTACATTTAATCATTTCCGGGCTGATGTCTATACCTGTTGCAACGGCTCCTCGCTCAACCAGCCGCTCTAAGTACCAACCGGCCGCACAGCCTGCATCGAGCACGGATTTCCCTTTAAGGTCCAATGGCATCTCAGCCATCATGGCCGGCCTTTCGTAATAGGCATTGTAAGGATTATCTCGTTGATCATTTCTGAGATAAGTCTTTGCCAATCGATTATACGTTTCTTTGATTGAGTTGTTCAATTTATATCCCCCTATATAACCACCACAAGATTAATCATTTTTTTCACAGATGAAAAAATTTACAATGGATTCATTTTCCTTTTACAATGGCAATGTAAACTTATGAATAGGAAATTTGATTCATTTGAGAAAAAATATAGGAATGATGGAATGCTTAAAGATATGATTTCAAAAATAAACAACAGTACATTTTACTCAAGTTTGAAATATTTCAATGATATTCGCAAAAAGGGATTGGTCAACCACAAAAAATTCCTGGAACTGACAAACATCATTAACAATGAATCACTCTCTACTTTTTTTCAGCCGATTTTAGATTTGAACGGAGGCAATACGATAGGATTCGAAATCCTGAATCGACCGCCTTCTTCGAAAATGTTTCCAACGACAGAATCATTCTACGATTTTATCGGCCAAACAGATCAAGTATTTTCATTTGAATGTTTTTGTAGGAATTTATCAATCCAGCGCTATTTCAACAGTTTGTCAGCGGATACCCTATGCAGGGATAACCTAATCTTTTTAAATATTCATCCACAGGTTCTGTTGGATTCCAATTATAAAAGCGGAGAAACGGTGCAACTGCTCCAAGAATTTGGGATCTCTCCTGAACAAGTCGTATTCGAATTGACCGAAAAACAAGCTGTCACAGATTTTGTACAATTTGAAAAGGTTCTAAACAACTATCGATCCCAAGGCTTCAGGATTGCGATTGATGATGCTGGATCCGGATACAATAGTTTGAAAACGCTCGTTTATTTGAAGCCTGAGTTCATCAAGCTGGATAAATCACTCATCCGGCATATCGACCAAGATTCAGTCCAGCAGAAATTAGTATCGATGTTACTTGACTTTGCCAATCAATCGGATACCTTCGTCATTGCAGAAGGGATAGAAGAAGCAGAAGAACTTGTCTTTCTACAAAAGAACGGTGTCCATTTTGGACAAGGTTATGGTTTGGGTAAACCACACAAAACGCTAATTACAGGTAAACTGCCACAAGTTCCATCACTTCGGCTCATTAATGGGTAGTTTTGCGACTTCATCACAAAATGGAGCACTGATTGTTCCTTTATATCAGTGCTCCTTTCCCTTATCATTCAATATTCGATTTCATCATAGTCCTTCGGCTGCGGTACTGGCTGTCCATTCTCTTTTGAGGATATTTTCTTGATTGTTTCCATTTCGTTTTTTGAATTGGCTTCCACTTTTCCATGAAAGTCCTGATCTTTTTTCATTCTATATGGCTCCTTCCATTCATTTTCAAAATTAATATGCTCCAATATTGCAAGTATCAACCATTAAGAAAGACTATTTTAAATGGAATCAAAGAACAGCAAATGATAAATCTTCACTCAAAAAACTCCATATGCGGTTTATCCTTTTTGTAATATTCCAGCCTCTCTGCCAACGTACCCGTATGGAATTCGAATTTATGTCCATCGGGATCCGAAAAATAAATCGATTTTTTATCGCGTGCATCCCTTTCACGGCCAGGGAGAATATGCACATCCAACCTTTTCAATTTTTCATATATCGTGGCCATATCTGATTCATCAACTGTAAATGCAATATGTGTGTATGAATCGTGGATTTCGTTTCTTGGGATATTATCCTCCCGGTTCAATGCCAGCCACATTCCATTCAGATCAAAGTACGCCGTGCTCTTTCCCTTCACAAGGAGCTTAGCATTGAATACATTTTGATAAAATTCAACCGACCTTTCCAAATTGGAAACGGAGAACAAGAAGTGATTCAAGCCTCTGACCTTCATAACTATCCTCCTTAATCTCTTTTAGCTACTCCCATTCAAAACCTGACGTCAAAACTCAAATTTTAGGGGTCTTAGAAATAATTCCTCCAGTGTGTCTTTGGCATCATGATTGTCATATAAGATTTTATAAAGGGCATTTGATATCGGAAGCTCCACATCATATTGAATCGATAATTCCTTTAGTGCCTTGACGGTTGAGACTCCTTCAGCCAACTTTTCGAACCGCTCTCCTTCGACTAATGCCTGACCGAACTTTCGATTATGGCTATGAGGAGAAAATAAAGTTGCTTCATAATCCCCCAAATGACTCAACCCGTAAATCGTGATGTCATTCCCTCCCATTGCTCTTATAAGATGGGAGATTTCCCGTGTTCCACGAGCCATGAGCGAACCCTTTAGACTGCTGTATTTCAACCCATCGAGCATTCCTGCTGCCAGTCCCATCACATTTTTAGTCGCTGCACCAATTTCATTTCCAATCAGGTCCTGACCATAATAAAAGCGTATGAGGTCACTATTGAATGCTTGGGCAATCTGCTTGGTGACCTCAACGTCTTCAGAGCCTATTACCATACAATTCGGAATACCCGCGACAAAATCCTGAACATGTCCCGGTCCCACCCAGACTGCTACGTTTACGTTCTTCCCGATTTCCTCTCCAACCACTTGAGATAGTCTTTTCCCACTCTCAGCTTCCAAGCCTTTCATGCACAATATAATCGTCTTCCCTGCTATCACGTTTAGTGTGTTTAATGTTTTCAAAAAGGAACGGAGCTCTTGGGCACTGATGGAAATAATGATTATTTCTGCTATAGATACTGCTTGTTCCAGCGAACTGCCTAATTCAACATCCTCCGGAAGTGCTAGGTAATCATTATTTCGAGTCTCTTGTAATCTTTGAAAATTCCTGGAGTTATCTCGCCCCCACAACATGACTTGATGCCCGACTTTATTAACATACCAAGCTAAAAATGTGCCCCAGCGGCCACATCCTAATACAGAGATTTTCATTTTTTACACCATCCAATTATTTGTCGAAATCAGTAATATGCGGTCTATTCACACGGAAACGGCTGTATTCATCGCAATTGCTCTTTAAATATGAAATGAGCATCTTTATCCAATTCGATAGATTCACTAGGATTCCTTCATTTTTACAAACGAAAAGGCGCACTTCATAGTACGCCGCACAATTATAATTTTTTCTCCATTTTAATATTCGTCGTTTCATATCCAATTTTTTCGTAGAGACTCCGAGCAATTTTGTTGTGGCCAAACACATGAAGATGAATCTTATTCATACCAAGTTCCTTTGCTACACCTTCAATGGCATACATCGCAGCTTTCCCAAATCCCTTTCCTTGCTGATCTTCTGAAATGAGAATATCATAAATAAAACCAGAATCATCCTGCCTTCTCGCCAGCCAGATCATACCCACATTCGAATTGTCGTTCACGATCGTAAACAAATGATTATTTTCTGTTTTCTCTTCTTGAGGCAGAAGAGAATGGAAGTCTTCTTCTGATTTTTTCATGGCTTCTTCAGCTTTCCAGTTTCCCGCTGCCACTTTCTCCTCCGCATAGTCCTTTATCACTGCTTTTATGTATTTTTCAAATTCATAAGATGTCATCGGTTTTAGTTCAATCATCATTCCGCCTCCCGTACTCTTCCAATTTCTTTTGGAGTGCATTCATGTTAAAGCATTTACTGGGACGATGAATTAATCTCTCAGTGCCCCGTTTATATCCAGTCATGGACATTTTAGGTGGTGACCTATAAAAGCAACCCGTCTAATTTCATCAAAAAGCTTTACCGATGTCCCACTGGTTTATGTATCCATCAGTTCTTTTTTCGGGATGCTTGCCTCTCTTTCCTTCACAAAAAAGACTGGGGATTTGGTCTTGTCCCTCTCAAGTAGACAACATAAAAAAACTAAGCAACAAGCGCGTGTCGATATTCAATCGGCGCGCGTTTTTTAAGTTTCTTTTGTCTTCGTTTGTAGTTGTAGATGTACTCTTCAAGAACTTGTTCTAGTTCTTCTCTAGACGTACACTTTTTTACATACAATTTCTCTGTTTTGAGGTGGGAGAAAAACGATTCTACACAGGCATTATCTAACAGTTTCTCTTACGAGAATGGCTGCCCTTAATGCCAAACACAGCTAATCGGTTGTTATACAGCTTTGACGTATATTGGAAGCCTTGATCCGAATGTAAAACAGCTCCATCTACGTCTTTTTTCTTAGTCCATTTATCTACTGTGTTTAAGACAAGTTCCAAATCGTTTCTCTTGGATAACTCCCAACTTACTATCTCATTATTGAAAAGATCCTGGATAACAGACAAATAATAAAATTCTTCTCCGACAGATATATAAGTAATATCTGTAACCATCTTCTGTTGGGGACCAACAGCCTTAAAGTTCCTTTTCAGTCGGTTAGGGAAGATGACTGAAGGACTCTGTCCATGACGTTTTCTCTTTTTCCGAATGATTGAATGTATACCCATTTCGGTCATTAGCCTATAGACTTTTTTATGGTTGATCAAATACCCAATTTCATTTAATTCATCCGTCATACGCTCCCGACCAAATTCAGAATTGATAAAATGAATGCCCATAATGTGTTCGCAAATGTCTTGTTCCTTCTCAGCCCTTTCTACCCGTAGGGTAGTGGTATTCCTCCATTTGTAATAACTAGCTGGCAAGATGTAAGCAATCTCCAACAGCCAAGAGACCGGATAATGACACCTCATTTCTTCAATTAATTCATATTTCATTCTTCTGGGAATGTCATGTCCTCCTTTACCAGATTTGGATACTGCTTTTTTAAATATTCAACCTGTGCTTTTAAATAATCCCGTTCTTCTTCCACCGATTTAAATTTAGTTCTAGGTCTGCCTTTTAAAGGATTTGATACACCCTTTCTTTCATCAAAAGGAACTCCTTGTTTCCATTTTTTGACCCATACTTTAAGCTGACTACAATTACGAATTCCCAACTCTTCGGCCAAGACCGTATAGCTCTTTGAACCATTCACATATTTCATAACAGCCTTAAGTTTGAACTCATCTGAATAGTTATTAAAAGTTTGTCCTTTCTTCGCCATAGAAAAATCCCCTCCAAGTAGCACTCTTTCCTTCATGGTAACATGAAGGTTTTTTTGAATGTCTACTTAAAGGGGACAATATCAATTCCCAAGCTTTTTCGATTTCGAAAAACGCTCATTATGGTACCAAGAAAGTAATATTTTCTTTCTCTTCTTGAAGGACTTCGACTCCTCCGAAGACTTCTATCAGGGAACCCAATGCAGCTAATAGGTCGCCGGTAATGGCAGCCTCCTGCTCCTTGATGAGTTTCGATTTGTCCGTCTCACCAATTTGCTTTGAGACAGACAACGCTTCAGTTAAAATTCCAGTGAATTTCACCCAGTTTCCCGCCAAAATGGTTTTTTCTCCAGATGAATCCATATCCTCTTCCATCTGCAGCAAACCTGAAAGTCCGTTAATTTCAATGAGCTGCCCAAGGGATTGAATCCAAAGGCCAAGTGCTACCTGCCTCTCAAGGGCTAAGATTCTCTTTTCATGATTTGCTTCATCATCCATTTGGTTTTTGGAACTATACACCTCTTATCAAACCTCCGAACAACGGCATGCAGTATTATATGTAAATCGTGGAATTTTGAGACTTCAAAATTCCTAGATCTAATTTTCCGATGTCCGTTTTGCTCGGTGGCTTATAAATGGGGGTCATTCCGTCGTGTTTACTACCATATTTTCACGCCTTCACCGAAAACGCCCATTACCTGCCTGTTTTTATCGCAGATTCACTGATAATGAGGCTCAGCCTCAGCCGGTCCAACCATTTTTCCGAATCGGAAATAGGCCTGGATATGCCATTGATTTCCTCAAAGTATTCCAAGCCTTCCACAGCTATGTAACCGATTCTTAGATCGGCCATTCTATCCACAATCATTGGCCATTCTCCATCAGTCATTTTATCGTTTGAGTACTTATGTATATATTCAGCGCTTTCCCGTGAAAAACCGCACGAGCCTGCCGTAATGTCAACGTCCATGCTGAGTTCGATTGAACAGATTTTGTTGGTGATTCTTTCGGTTTCGATCCATTCGACCGGGTGTGTGTTCATGGCTCTCTCTGTACGGCCAATGATCATATAATCTTGATTTGTAAGCATCTTCTTCAGTTCTTTCAATTCAACAAGATGATTATTCGCCCAAGTCAGCAACCGATCGAAATCCACGTAATGATAAAATCCACATTCACCAGTCAATCCGAAGTTCAAGACTGCACGCCGGGCAAAAGCTGCCCCTTTCTTGGGTATGATCTTTATATTGAAATTGCTATTTTCTATTTCCCTGATAAGCTTGATAGAGGATTCCTCGCTGATTGCCATATAGAGTTCAGGATACAAATCTTCAATTACTTTTTTTAATCGTTTGAAAAGGTCTATATTTTTCCCTAAAGGGTCATGAGTAACAGTCAACAAGCCAATCTTGTGAATACTCATCATGCTTTTTTTCCATCCAAGCTGATGTGCTTTTCTCCCACATATACAGCACTTCCAGAAATCTCCACTTCATATTGCTCATCCTTATTTATGACTCTCACCATAACACGGCCATCTTTATTCATTTCGTCTCCTTGTTCAACCACTATTTCTAGCTGATCTTTCCTTTGAGGCTTAACAAACTGTGCATAATAGGCCCCCATCACACCTGAAGCTGTTCCAGTGACGGGATCTTCTACGACGCCTGAGTAGGCAGAAGAAAAATGCCTTCCATGCATGTCTGCACTTGCGTCATAAGCATCCAAACAAAATGGATGGACAGAGGCACGGGGCATTTCCTTTAAGATTGATGGGAAAAGTTGATTCTTTGGTTCCATTTTTTTAAAAGCTTCGAGCGATTTTATCGGAATCAGCAGCGTCCAAGTTCCTGTACTTCCATATAAAACAGGTAATTGATCATCGATATCTTCCTTTGTTAATCCAATGGATGCAGCCAACTCAGACAATGATCCATTGAATTCCCTGAAATCAGGCGTTGCTTGCTGCATCGTGATTTGAACATCGCCTCCCGGTAAAGCTTGTATGTAAATAGGCAGGATTCCCGCTTTTGTTTCAATTAATATACTCTTTTGCTCTGCAAATTCGTTTCTAGCGAATAACGCATAAATGGAAGCAACTGTCGCATGTCCGCACAAATCCATTTCAGTGCCGGGAGAAAAATATCGGATCCGGAGATCAGCATTTTCCGATTTCAGGAGAAATGCAGTTTCGTTGAATCCTGCTTTATTTGCTGTTTCCTGCATTTCCTTTTCTGATAATCCATCCGCCCTGAATACGACCCCTGCTGGATTTCCCTTATTAGGTGTATTGCTGAACGCATCATATTGATAAACTTGTATAGAGTTTCATCTTACGTACCTTCTTGTCAAATTTATTTTTGTTTAGAACCATATTGTTGATTGCCCGATAAACGTGTAATCCCTAAAATAAATAGTATCACTGCAAAAGGCATCGTAAATAAATCGTTGATCGGCGTCAATAATCCTAAACCCAAGATGATCAGTCCTGTTATGATGATCCCGATACCCAATTGAAACCCTCCTTAATATCCGATTACAAATCTTTTTTTAAATAATAATGTTGAAAATCCCTGCCTACTCCATCCAAGGTGCCATACACTTCATATCCATTCTTTTGATAGAAGTCCAGAGCCTGAAAGCTTAGGGTATCCACCTTGATGAAATTGCACTCCTTCTCTTTGGCCACTTGTTCGATCGCCACTAATAGCTTGGTGCCAAAACCATGCTTTCTCATTTCCTCTTCGAGTATGAGCGTATGGATTTCAAGCCAGTTCCAGCAAATCTCTCCAAGGATTCCACCCAGGACCGCTCCATCATCGCCTTTTAAAAATATATTGATTTCCTCATATCTTCCTCTTAAGTCTTCTGGAAAGTGTTTTAAATTGAATTGATAAAGCATGTCATGGATATGCCCCTTATCCTTTGCATTGACCTCTTTAACCATCTGTATATTCGACATTCTATTTTCCTCCATTACATTCACTCGAAAGACCCTAGTGAGAGTGTATCATAAACTCTTGGAAAATATTTAGAATTTTTTAAAGATTCCTTCCTTAAAAAAGGGAATCCCTCATTCTACAAGAAAAATTATATGTAGAATATTTTTTTATCAGGGGAGTGTTTCAAATGGAATATAAATCATCTCTAGATGGGATTACTGAAGAAATGTTGAACGGTTTTTTTGAAGGGTGGCCCAATCCCCCTTCACCCGCAGCTCATTGGAAGCTGCTCCAGAACAGCAGCCATATTGTTCTGGCTGTTGAGGAAAAGCAAGTAATCGGATTTATCACAGCGATCTCTGATCATGTGCTGTCTGCTTATATCCCTCTGTTGGAAGTACTGCCAGCTTACCAAGGGTTAGGCATCGGCAGTGAATTAATGAAAAGAATGATCATGGAGCTAGATGATATCTATATGGTCGACCTTTGCTGCGACGAGGACCTTAAACCATTCTATGAAAAATTCAAGATGGTGAAAACGAATGGCATGATTTTACGGAACTATCACCGTCAGAACGGACGATCATAAAGATTGAGAAAGGCTCAGAAATATCTGAGCCTTTTCAAGTGCCAACCACTTTATGATCTGCACTCCTTGTCCATTCACTCGTCTTGTCCTGCAAATTTTCGATCACATGAAGCGCAATTGAAAAAACTTCATTCATTTTTTCGGGACTGATCCATTTCAATCGATCATCCGGTGTATGAAGTAGATCAGAAACACCTGTACAGCTGAATGGGATGCTTGGGACACCATTTGAGAAAAATGTATAATGGTTGCTTTCATACCAAGGGTTTACCCATTGTACAGCCGGGAAACCTTTCTTGATTGTCTTCAAAAGATTTTCGAGTCCAAGTGACCCTGCCATCAACGTCATATTATTAGTGCCCAGCGACTGTCCGATCCCGTCAAAATTGATGGCAGCTATCCCATCTTGTAATGTTCTGTCAAAGTTGCTCAAGTAGATTTGATCCCCTAAGCCAAGGTACTCCTCAGAGCTGAATGCAATAAACTCAAACCCCATATGGAGGTCATCCCGAGTGCTGATTTCTTCGGCCAGCGCGAGGATGATTGAAACGCCAGAAGCATTGTCGAAGGCACCGTAAGTCTTAAATACGGAATCATAGTGCGCAGTCAGGATGATCTTCTCTTTTGCATTGCCGTTTAGCCTCCCGATGATATTTCTTGTTTTACCTGGACTTCTCTTACTATCAACAATCAATCTTATTTGTGCTGCATTACTACAATTATTTATCATTAATCCTGTTTCTGCTGATATCGTTACAGAGGGAATATCCAGATCCCAGTCATTAAAAATGGGTTCATCGTTCATTTTTTCCATCCGGACTGTGATGATGGCAGAAGGATTTTTTTCTTCTAACAGCTGGATGACACGCTTATGAGATTCTGGATTGTAAATCGTAAAGCCTTTAGGAATAAAATTTTCTTTGGAAAGCTCTCCATAAAGCAAGACAATTTTCCCTGCTAAATGCGGGGTTGCTTCAAGCTCTTCCAACGTACAAATTGGCATTATCTCTCCAGTGATATCACATGCTGCCGAAAACGAATTTGCTCTTGCATCCAGCTGTTCACCTTTCAGGATCAAACACGCTTTTTCACATTCCCAGTTCGGAACTTCAAATTCCTGTTTTTCAACTATTAATCCAGCATTCTTCCAAACTTTTTCGATATATTCAGCCGCAGCATCATTCGCATCAGTCCCGATCGGCCGGCACCCAATCTCCTCAGCCAAATATCTTAAATGCCCCATCACTCTTTCCTTAACTGGTTCCATCGACATCACCCTCCATTTTGATAATTATCCCACATTAAATTTTAACATAAAATTCCAGGTGAAGTTTATTATGTTACTATTATGTCAATAAACAAATATTTGGAGGATATATATGTACTGGATCATTATGTTGTTTGATGAAAATACTGAAGGACAAATAAAATCGCTCTGGAATGAGCTTAGTAATGAGAAAATTTCTTTTTATGGAGAGAAGTTTCAGGATGCCCGTCCACACATCACGCTTGGGAGCTATAAGAATCTAAATAAAATGGAATTCATAAAAGATCTTGAAATCTTTTATGATAGGAAACCTCGTATGAACGTCACATTCAATACCGTTGGATCATTTTTAAATTATGGAACGTTATTTCTTCAACCCACTGTAACTAGTGAACTGTTGCAATTTCATCGATTGCATCATGAAGGATTCATAAAATATAGTGACCATGCGAATCCATTATATTTACCTGGTAAGTGGATCCCTCATTGTACTCTAGCAAATAAACTTGAACCCGATATACTTTCTAAAGCTTTTCAATACTGTCTGGAACACAGCGAAAAAATCGCTGGGGAGATTGTAGAGATAGGTTTGATTGAAATGTCTGTTGGAGAGAGTAAAGGGAGTTTAGATGCACCTTTAGTTTTTTCAAAGAAATTAATCTAACTATATAATTAACTTAGGCTCAGAGAAAGGACTCCCTGAGCTTTTAAGATCCTAACAGTTGTTTTATCACTTCTGGAACTCTCTTTCTAAAATTGGAATAATCGTGTTCTTCTCCTTCAAGGATCTTAAATTCAAGAAACGTGAATTTCTGCCGAAGATGTTGATGAACCCTTTTATTTGAATTGAGGAATTCCTGACTCGTTCGGGCATCCATGCTCTCAGCCGTTCCGCAATCCATATAAAATGCTTCGACCGATGATAGATCTGTTTCTTGAATCAATTCTTCGATTTTTTCTTGATTTCTGAAGAATGCAGAAGAAAAAACGGCAATTCTTTTGAAAATGTGAGGATGGCGGCAAGCTGCATAAGTCGACATCAATCCCCCAAGTGAAATCCCTGCCATGGCAGTCGCGTCAGGAATCGTACGATAAGCTTGATCGATGTATGGTTTTAATTCCTCAACGATAAAGGACAGATACGTTTCCCCATTACCGCCAAGTGTACTAGGTGCCCCGAGAAGCTTTTCCGTATAAGCACCGTTCACCCAAGGACACAATTCATTGATTCTTTCCTCCAAAATAGGGATGGTGTCAATTGCCACGACCATGATATCGAGTCTTTGCTCATCCAAAAATCGCTTCAATCCTAAAGACTTTCCACGAATGGCATCCTTGTCTTCAAATACGTTCTGTCCATCATGCATATATAAGACAGGATATCGCTTTTTCGTCACTTCATAATCTACTGGCACATAGACGCGAATGGTCTTTTCCTTTTTTAATAGTTTGCTGTTCATCGAGAAGATATCCATTTTTCCCAGCCCCATAATCTTTTAAAAATTGATTCCAAATAGCTTTAATTCCTCATCATCATTCGGCAAAGTGACCAGCTTTTCGTATTGCAAGCCTATTCTTTCTAGAAGTTTGATCGAACCTTCATTGTCGACGGATGTAATGGCAACGACCCTTTTTAGTTTTTGATCATTTTTGCCATATTCCAATGAAGCTTTTGCGGCTTCCACTGCGTATCCCTTTCCACGGTACCCAGGGAGAAAGGCATATCCGATATCGACATCCTCGAGACCCTCTCTTTTGATCAGGCCGCACATCCCCATAGGCGTATGATTTTCCTTCAATTCAGTTAAAAAGAGGCCGAAGCCGTGCTCCTCATACATTTTCATGGGCCCATTCAATAGGCTATTTTTTGCTTCCTCTTTTGTCCGGATTCCCCTGTCGCCGATATTTTTTATATAATCCGCGTCATTCATCAGCTCAAGCATAAATGGTGCATCATCTGGCATGAACCTGCGCAATATCAGACGTTCCGTTTCGATTACTTTCATTTATAATTTCACCCTTCTCTCTATTAATTTCAAATTCCAATCATATCCCCATCTATATTTTGTTCTCTTGACGATTTAATAGGGCGGGCGGTGAGCATCCGGAGGCTCGCGCCACCCGCTCCAATCAACGCCCTATTCTTATCAAAAAAACCGAATAAAAATTGCTCCCCCTATTGAATCCAAGGGTAAATCCATGGAAGGATCAACGCAGTGATGATTGCGGACAATCCCATCGCTGCACTGGATACCGCACCTTGAATTGGTCCTTGTACAATGGCTTGACTTGTCCCGATGCCATGGGAGACCGTCCCGATTCCCAATCCCCTTGAAAATGGATCTGTGATTCCCATTATATTCAGAAGAACCGCTCCAAAAACTGCCCCAAAAATTCCTGCGGTTATAACAAAGGCAGCTGCAAGTGCGGGATCTCCCCCGATTAATTTTGTCGTCTCAATCGCTACCGGTGTCGTCACCGCTTTAACCGCTGCTGTGGCTTGGATTTTTTCAGATAGTCCAAGCGCAATCGACAACCAAACAGCAGAGAGAATCGTAGAAATGATTCCGATTACAAGCCCCGCAGCTGCAGGCACAAGGCGCTTCTTAATTAGTTCACGATTTTCATAGATGGGAATCGCTAGCGCCACAGTTGCCGGCCCCAGCAAAAAAGTCATGATATCCCTTGCCGGCTTATACTGGTCATAGTCTTCCCGAAATCCGATGAGTAGAGCAATGATGACTAAAGTTGATGTAAAAACCGGGGTAGCAAGCGGTGAGTTTACCTTCTTTGCCAGCTGGCGGGCTCCGGCATAAACCATTATGGTCATGAGAATATTAATCAGCGTTGTGCCCATGCCTGGCCTCCTCCCTCTTCGAAAAAAGCTGGGATACGCCAGCCGTCACTCCCAAACCAATGACCGTACTGAAGACAATCATGATCAGGATTTGAATACCGCTCGTTTTAATCAGTCCCCCATAAGCCATCAGGCCAACCGCAATCGGGATGAAAAAGAACCCTAAATGCCGGATCAAAAATGCAGATCCTTTTGATATGTAAGACATCTTTATTACACCTGTCGAAAGGAGGACATACATTAATATCATGCCGAATACCCCAGCTGGAATGAGTAAATTGAGTATGCCAACCACCCATGCAGATACGTAATAAATCACTGTCAGAAATCCCAATTGCAGCAAAAATCTCAGCATATCCCCAAAACCCCACACCCTTTCTCGTAGAAATCCAATTGACCTAATAACATCATATAAATAAATAACTGGTATGTCATTTGTTTTATTTGAAAAAGGTGACAGGCACCATCCAGAAAATGGATGGTGCCTGTCACCTTTTTTATTTCAATAATTAATAAATTGGTTCACGGTTTTCTTGTCGAGCGCGTTGACCAGTGCAACCAGCAGTTTGACTGCATTTTCAAGGTCCTGCTTGCTGGCCATCGAGGCGTGGCTGTGCATATAGCGCGTGGCGACGCCGATGACGATGCTTGGGATCCCAGCTTTGTGCATGTGGAATTTACCTGCGTCGGTTCCGCCTCCGAGGAGCAGATCGACTTGATACGGGATGTTATTTTTCTCCGCCGTTTCAATGATGAAATTGCGGAACCGTACGTTCGGTATCATTGAAGAATCCAGGAACGTAATAAGCGGTCCTTTTCCAAGGCTGACGTTTTTGCTTCCACTATGGCTCGGGTCATCCTTGGATATCCCCATGTCGAGCGCAATGGCGATATCGGGGTCGATGATATATGGCAGTGTAGTGGCCCCGCGCAATCCTACCTCTTCCTGCACGGTCGCCCCTGCATAAACCGTATTCGGATGCTGGCCATTTTGCAGCCCTTTCAGTGTCTCAAGAGCGAGATAGCAGCCCGCGCGGTTATCCATTGCTTTTGCCAAAATCGTATCGTTGTCGGAAAGGAGTTCATATGGACAGATCGGGAGGATCGGATCGCCTACTTGAATCCCCCACTTCTTTACCATCTCATCACTTTTTGCCCCAATATCGATGAACATTTCTTTCATCGGGTACACTTTGCTTCGTTCTTCAGCTGTCAGGATATGCGGTGGCTTCGAGCCAATCACACCTGTAAATTCTTTCTTTTCAGTGATGACTTTTACCCGCTGCGCCAGCAAAACCTGATCCCACCAGCCGCCAAGAGGTGCAAAATACAAATACCCTTCCTTCGTGATCTCCTTGACCATGAAGCCGACTTCATCCATATGGCCCGCAAGCAGGATCTTTACATCTGATTCAGTTCCTTTTTTCTCACCCACGATCCCGCCTAAACGGTCCGTTAAAATACTGGCGCCGGCTTTTTCCAACTCTTTTTTTATGATTTTACGGACCGCCCCTTCAAATCCCGGCGCTCCATAAGCTTCCGTCAATTCCTTCAATAGATTCATTTATGTACACCATCCTTCAAGTTATATCATTTTTAGAATGGATGGTTTTTGGATTTTTATACCTTGCCGTGAATGCATTTTGGAAATCCGCTTTTGATAACCAAAATATGCTAATATTATTAAAAATGCTGTGTTTAGGGAGATTGGTCATATGAATAAAGTTTTTATCCTATCCTTTTTACTTCTACTAATCAATTTTGACAAAGATCAGAAGAAGATGAAATGGAAGCTGCTTCTTCCCCAAGCGGCTATTTTATGGGTTTTCGTCACGTTATCAGATTGGATCATCAAAAAGTTGGATTTTCCTTTACTGAAAAATATCAATGAAGATTATTTACTATGGTTCGGAGGAGCACTGTTTTTCTTGATTTGCTGTGGGGTTTCTATTTATAGTTGGAGACGTTTCAATATTGAAAAAAGAAAAAATAACCGCTGATGATTATGCTTTCTTTTTATATTTCCCCTGGAAGATGAGAGTTCTTTTTCTTAATGCCTCCCCCTATTCTTCTATATAGTGGTAACCAAGAAAAGGTGACAGGCACCATCCATTTTCTGGATGGTGCCTGTCACCTTTTTTTTCATTAATATTTTAATTCTAAACTATTATGCTGCTTTGTAATCTTCTTCTGTCGTTTGGTCTTTTCCGTTGTTCATTCCCATTGCCTTAAAGACATAGGTTAGGATGATCGCTACGATAAAATTGAGGATAAGCGCATAAAGAGCTGCGTAGCCGGTTATTGTCGAACCAAACAAGTGAAGTGGATAGATTGATTTTAAATTTTGCGAAAACGCCATCATCGTACCTGCCAGCATACCTACAAACCATCCGATGACAAGAGCCCAGCGATTAAACCAATTTGTGTAGAGCCCAATGATCACCGACGGGAAGGTTTGCAATATCCAAATCCCCCCTAAAAGCTGCAAATTGATGGCATATTCTTTCGGGAAGAAAATGATAAAGCCAAGTGCCCCCACTTTTACTAGAAGCGAAATGAGCTTTGCCATCCCTGATTCCTGTTTAGGTGAACAATTCGGATTGATATACTCACGGTAAATATTTCGTGTAAACAAGTTGGCTGCAGCAATGGACATAATCGCTGCAGGAACAAGCGCCCCAATTGCAATGGCTGCAAATGCAAAACCACTGAACCAATCAGGGAACATTTGCAAAAACAAAGCTGGAATAGCATCATTACCTGACTTTGCATTGACATGTGCTGCTAAAGCCATGAATCCGAGCAATGTAATGAATCCAAGCACTAGGGAATACGCAGGCAATATAGCGGCATTCTTTTTAATTGTATTACGGCTATTCGAACTGAGCACCCCTGTCAAGGAATGCGGATATAGGAATAATGCAAGTGCAGATCCGAAAGCAAGCGTTCCATATGCCATGAATGACCCTTTTCCTAGGATGAAAGAGCCTGGTGGGTTATGGGTGGATAAAGCCTCCTTTGCTGAATCAAAAATCGTTCCAAAACCACCTAGCTTCATTGGAATGACGATGACGGCCACGATAATCGTTATGTAAATCATTACGTCCTTTACAATAGCGATCGATGCCGGTGCTCGAAGTCCACTGGAATACGTATATACAGCAAGAATGGCAAATGCGATGATCAGCGGAAGTTCCCCAGCGAGCCCTGTATTTTTAAATCCCATTGCCGAAATGACTGCCTGCATCCCGACAAGTTGAAGAGCAATGTAAGGCATAGTCGCCAATATTCCTGTTATCGCAACAGCCAGTGCTAATGTACTGCTATTGTATCTGCCCCGGACAAAATCGGAAGCGGTTACATAACCATGTTTTCGAGAAACTGACCAAAGACGAGGCATCACAACGAAAATAAACGGATAAACAACTATCGTATAAGGAACAGCAAAAAAACCCATCGCCCCTGCCCCATATAATAGCGCCGGTACTGCGATAAATGTATACGCGGTGTATAGGTCACCGCCTAGAAGAAACCATGTTACGACCGTACCGAATCTTCTGCCGGCAAGTCCCCACTCATCAAGCTGGGTTAAATCTCCTTTACGCCATCTGGCTGCATAGAAACCGATAACGGTTACGAAAATAAAAAATAGAATGAAAACACTAAGCGCTGTCCAGTTCATCTCTTAACACTCCTTCAAGCATTGATAGTTCAATTACTTTTCCTTCGTTTTCACGTATACGATGATGGTTAACACCCCTGATAGCAGGATCATCGCAAGCTGATACCAATAAAAAAACGGAAAACCCATAAGCCTTGGTTCATCAAATGCGTACATACCTGGGAACAGCGTTGTGATAAACGGGACTAACAAAAGTACATACCAAAAGCTAAATTTCGATTTTCGACTTTTTTCCGTATTCATATGTAATCTCCTTTCCTACTAATATATTAAATATTTGCATAACTAAAAATAGTCTGTCAATTCATTTTTAAAAAATTTCCTACTTTTGTTTATTTTTAGGCTGTTTTCAGGTGACAGGCACCATCCATTTTCTGGATGGTGCCTGTCACCTTTTTAATATTTTTTAAGCCAAAGCGATGATGTGTGCGTCTAATACGTGTAAAGTAAATACCAAGAATGGAAAAAGTAGGTGATTGCGATTAACGAGTTAGTGGCCGCTGCTCAAAATGGAGATGAAAATGCATTTATAACATTATTCCAACAATATGAGGTAGATCTATACAGAATTGCATATGTGTATACGAAAAATCAGGATGATGCATTGGATGTGGTGCAGGAAACCGCCTATCGCTCTTTTAAAAACATCCATACGCTGAAGGAGCCAAAATATTTCAAAACCTGGCTGATCAAAATTGCCATGAGCTGTGCAACGGATATACTTCGGAAGAAAAAGAAAGTGGTTTTTTTGGACACAGAACTAAAGCCACCTGTTCAATCCACGGAAGTAGATCTACCATTGACGATTTCCTTAAAGAGCTTAATTAACAACTTAAAAGAAGATGAAAAAAAAATCGTAATGCTTAAATATTATTATGATTACACATTCAAGGAGATTTCCAACATCATGCAAGTCCCGATTGGAACGATTAAATCCATACTCTATCGATCATTGAACAAGTTGAAACATCAATTTAAGGAGGGCGAAACCTCATGAATGATAAAAAACTGGTAAGAGAAGAAATGGAAAAAATCGAGATACCTAAAGACCTCCATATGCGCTCGGTACTTGGTGTAAAAAAGGCAAAAAATGAGCTCGGCAACAGCAGAAATCAAACAAAATCCCCCTCAAAATCAAAGGGCTTGTTATTGACTGCTGCAGCCGCAATAGTAATCACAGCGACAGCATGGAGCTATGGCAGTACATATATCGTGGATGCCGGTGAAACATTGATCAGTAAGGTTTTTGGTTCAGAGGAAAATCTAAAACAAGCTGTTCCTCAAATGACGAAAAAAGGAATGAAAGATCTGGAAAACCATTTCGAATTGGCCCAGAAAACGCTCTCACCTGAAGAATTCCAGACCTACAGCAGATTGGAAAATGAAATGCTCCCATTTGAAAATAAAATGAGGACAAAAGATGGCAACCGGTTTATCTTCGATGAGAAGAAACTGAATGATTCTGAAAGAAAACGATATAAAGAAATTAGAATTCAGATTTCCCATTTGGAAAAGAAAATCTATGCTGTCACCCAGTACGACTTTGAAGGAGCTAAAAAAATTGCAGATTACCCTGTACTTCTCCCGACATTTATTCCAGATGGATATAAAATTGTTTCCGCAAAAGGATCTACAAAGGACGAAAGCCCGAATAAAGATCCTTTCATTAAAACCCAATATATGAAAGGCGAATTCAGTATATATGTCAGTCAGATGCCACTATCATCAAAGGATCTGCTGCCGAATGCTTTCTGGTATGAATATAAAAAGTCTACCCCATTCGAACTGGATGGCAATATTGTTCACTATAATAAGGACTACAACATCCAAACAATGATGGTCAAAGTCCAAGACACCGCCGATCAAAAAGGCTACTACCTCGTTTTGGTTGGAGAATTGATTACAAAAGATGAAATGATCAAAATCATGTCTTCCATGCTGAAACAACAATAAAAGGTGACAGGCACCATTCAGAAATTGGATGGTGCCTGTCACCTTTTTATTATCTTCCCATCCAGCCGCCGTCGACGACGAGGGTGTGGCCGGATACGTAGTCGGATGCCGGTGATGCAAGGAAGATGGCGGCACCGGTTAAGTCATCCGGCTGGCCCCATCTTTCCGCCGGGATGCGTGAAAGAATGGATTGTGCACGTTCAGGGTCTTCACGGATCGCTTCCGTGTTTTTGGTTTCAATGTACCCTGGCGCGATGGCGTTCACTTGGACATTGTGTTTCGCCCACTCATTGGCAAATGATTTCGTCAATCCTGCCACAGCATGCTTGCTCGCGGCATATGCCGGGACGAACAGCCCTCCTTGGAACGATAACAAAGATGCAATTGAAATAATCTTGCCCGCCTGCCTTTCCAGCATCGGCCTGGCAACAATCTGAGTGAGATGGAACACGGCGTCCAAGTTCACAGCCATGACCTCACGCCAATTTTCCGACGAATATTCAGATGCTTTGTCCCTTCGGATCGTCCCTGCATTGTTCACCAGGATATCAATTGCCCGATCGGCAAGGAGCTCTTGCATTTTTTCATGAATCTGATCTGACTTTCCTAAGTCAATCATCAATGGAAATGCTTTTTTTCCTTCCTGTTCAATCAACCCTAGCGTTTCGTCCAAGCTTGTTCGGTTTCCGGTAATGACAACATCAGCGCCTGCCTTTGCCAATCCAATGGCGATTGCCTGCCCGATCCCTGACGCGGCACCCGTTACAAGCGCCGTCTTCCCTTTTAAAGAAAACATTGACTCCAAGAACATGCTGCCTCCTCCTATTTAAGCTTTTTCATGTCAACCGCGTCCATGTCGGTGAAAGTGTAATTTTCACCTGCCATCGCCCAGATAAATGTATAATTGCTCGTACCGACGCCAGAGTGGATAGACCAAGCAGGAGAAATGACCACTTCCTCATTCTTGACGACGAGATGCCTCGTTTCTTCAGGCTGGCCCATAAAATGAAATACCCTGCCATCTTCCGGCATATCAAAATAGAAATAGATTTCGCTCCGTCGATCATGAAGATGGGCGGGCATCGTGTTCCACATATTATTTGGTTCGAGAAGTGTCATGCCAAGCATTAATTGACAGCTCTGGATTCCATCCGCATGAATGTATTTATAAATGGTCCGTTCATTCGATTCACTCAGCGAGCCCATCTGTGCCGGCTGTGCATCATCGATGGCCACTTTTTTTGTGGGGTATGCTTGATGAGCAAGTGTGGAGACAAGATAAAACTTTGCCGGGTTTTGAGGGGATGCACTTTTGAATGAGACTCTTTTATTGCCAAGCCCAACATACAGGCAATCCCTTTTCTTCAATCTATATTCATCGCCTTCGACAAATACAAGCCCTTCTCCCCCTACATTGATGATACCCAATTCCCTGCGTTCCAAGAAGTAATCCGTTTTCAGGTCATCGGATGACTCCAACAAGAGCTCTTCTGTACCAGGGACAGCCCCTCCAATGATCATACGATCTTCATGGGTGTAGAGCATATTGATTTCCCCATTCAAAAACAATCTTTCACCTAGATACTTCTCCCGTAATTCCTGTGTAGTGTAATGCTTCGCTTCTTCTGGATTGGTTGCATACCTGAATTCCATAGTTCCATGCCTCCTCACTAAAATACTTTCCTGTTTTGCAATCGGATCAATCCATTCAATTTATCAGCATCACTCGACTTTTTTCGATTCGCTGAAAGGCCAGATGGGCCAGCCACATGACGGCTAAGCATACCGGGCTGACACTGAAAAATGGAAGAAAACCGGGGACCATTTTCAATAAGAGAACACCAGCAAATAAAACAGAAGCGATCGCTGCTACATGAAAAGGATGTGAAACAGCGATCAAGGCGGTGCATTTGATGAACTCCTTCCATCTAAGGCGATAATGTACATAAACGGGAATGACCATGATCAGCATCATGGTATACACTGCCATGACAACAAGTAGAAGTACTGAGATAATAAACGGCAATACCCCATGAAAGCTCAGGAACAGGCGATGGTAAAAATATAGAATGAAACTGCCTGCTGTCATTCCCCATCCAATCAAGTTGGCCATAAGCCAATCCCGTCGATACATTTGCCAAAAATACTTTGTCATCGGCAAGTCCTCTTGCCTGCGGATCCATTGGCGGGCAACTGCAAACATCGCAAAGGTTGATGGAAATATTCCGAGAACCCCTAATCCAAATATCAAAAATACGGTCCAAAGAAATTGAAGGTAAACAAGACGGGTAATCCATTCCATTACCGTATACAATCCTCCTGTGAGCCTAGGCATTCACATTCCTCCTTTCACATGATTGACAGCGCTCCCATTTTAATGAAACCGTCCTCCTCTTTTACTGTACAAAGCAAGGACATCATTTTAAATCACGAAAAATTTCAATCATCATCATTTTTTCTTTTATCGAAGGAAAATGCACCAGTCTTCTTAAATTTGGCAAGGATCGGCCTGCCTTTGCGTTCAGCCACTCTAAGATTAATATGCAGCTGGTCACCATTCCGCTCAACGGTCATTCCCTCCGGTACTGCTGCAATATCCATCTGTCGAAGGACCATCCTGATTTCCTTCTGTTTCATCGTTGGATCTGAAATTGCCAGTTCCAATTCATCTCCATTATCTTTTATCAAGATAGCTGCTGGCCCATATGCCGTTACGGCTCCCATGTTTTTCTTGCGGTGCTCCCAAAAATGGATTCCTATTAATTGAAGCTGCTGAATGGAAACAGCATGCACTTCGTTTGAATTCTCAAGGATACAGACTGTCGGATCTTCTACAAATTTACTTAGATCATCTTCAGTGATATGTGGAAAGAGCACATATGAATAGGTGCTGCCGTTCATCCGCTTTTCATGTTCCGTCCAAACAGTCAAAAAATCTCTGGATAACTTATCAGCTGGACCAGACTCATTGATATCAATCCAAGATCCGCTCCGCTCTTCAAATTGAACGAAGAGCTTCAAATCTTGCGGGAAATATATCCCCGTTCCTTTCTCCTCCATGTCTTCACTTATCCAAAGTTTTTTCGGATTTTCGATCATCAATTGCTCATTTTTGTCGACCCTTACCCAGTCGTCGATCAGGCATTGCAGGTTGGCATCCTGCTGAATCATTCTGTTTTCCAAAATCGTTTCAGCATTGGGACAAGAAATGCCGGACCCTAAACAAACAATCACATCACCAAACATGAACCACGATTTTTTTGCTTTCAATCCGTTTGCCAAAGCGATCTCCATGCCTGCTGTTCCGAACTCACTTCCAATGGCAGTCCCACCTGTCCAATCCCTTTTGTTCTGAACATTGGCTCCGTTCCGAAGCTTTTTATTCATTACAGTAGTCCCGGGCATCCGATATGGATCGACTGTCGGCCAATATCCAACCCCATATGCTGAATCTTTTCCCCGATACAAATAGGTCATTCCCATCGCTGTGTGCCAGCCCCGCTTGTTTTCTCCGTTCATATACTCAAAGGTTCCCGTTCGTTTTGAGCACATTGATAATCCGAATGCGAAGTGTTCCCGGTGGTGAACGACCCTATCCATCATCGGAAATTGGTGATGGGATGAATTCCGAACTGATTTCTGCAGCTGCCTTCTGTCCAAAGTTTTATTTTCTACTTCATTTAGAAACAAATCATTACTGTGCAATTGTCCGTGACGGAAATTAGACATTAGAAAATGCTGCAAGCAATCCTTTTCTTTGGAAGGCATAATATCGGAAAGCAGCAATAGGGACTTGCCGAAGTCTTTGCCCGCCATATTATCTTCAAGAAAATGTCTGGATATTGCCCGTCCGCGCACCATGTCCATCATAACGCCATCGCGCACGAACGGTTCGAATGAGTTTGCAATCGTCTCGTGAACACTTGAAAGAAAATCCTCATCAAAGCCCCATTCACTCCCATGGAATAAATGGGCCAGCTCCGCAAAACCTCTGATCAGGACGATCCCGTAGCTTCCCGTATATGGGATATTCCCGTGCTGGATGAATGACCCATCCTCATAGAACCCATCGCCGCTATCTACCGCCTTGAACACTTGCGGTATCAAACCCCTTGCTTCTAAAAGCTTTCGTTGGTCATTGCAGATGATTCCGGAAATGGCATTGATCCTTGCAAGATCGATAAGGTTTGCTCCCTTCGCCGGCACGGTTTGCTTCATCATGAACCGGGGATCGGGACATAAATGGTGGATTGCAGAAATAGAGCGTTCTATTAAATTCTGAGAAAGGTTTTCATAGAGAAGGACCATGATATCCACAAGGCGAAGCGGTATGCCTATTTCCCAATCCCACCAGTTTCCATATGGCGTGGCATTTTCATGATAATGGTGGTCTAGGTTCCAATGGAGACCTTCCTGAACCTTCTTCAATAAATCTTCATGTTGATGATACGTGCAGCCCTTCGTACTGTATGCAATGGCAGCCGCACGTATTTGCCGGAATCTGTCTGTGAGTTGGTGAGATGCAGGACGCTTGTTCATTTTATATAAGTGAATATTGAATGCATCTGCCCGTTCATCAATGCTTTGCAAAATCCGCTCTTCTTCAACATCATTGCGCCTCAACGCACCATTCCCTGTCAATCTCTTTTTCCATTTTCGCCTCAAGCTTACCAGGTCTGGCACCGGTGTCCCTCCTCAATTCCCTACCAATACATCTTCCAATCCTTCAATAGCCGCACTAGTGCCTCAAAATAATAATAGTCGCCCCAGATACAGCTTTCATCCACGCCTAGGCCACCGCCTTTATAATAGACTGCATGCTTTAGGACGCCGTTCGCTTCACCGTCAATGGCGGTTGTATAATATTCTGAGAGACTGTAAATCATTTTTACCGCTGCTTGTTCATAATAGTGTTTATCCGGATCAGTCAATGGCAGGTTCTTCGCCATTTCAAGCATGCCGCAGATTGCAATGGCTGCTGCAGAGCTGTCCCTTTCCTCGGGTCCTTCTGTAAAGCAAAGATCCCAATAGCAGATTTCATCTTCAGGCAGCCTATTAAGATAATAGTTCGCTAGTTTCTTGGCCGTGTCAATCAGACGATGGTCACCGGTATAATGGTAGCTTAGCGGAAAGCCATAGATCCCCCAGGCTTGCCCCCTCGCCCAACACGAGTCATCTGCATAGCCCTGGAAAGTCGTCCCCTTGATCGGTCCACCTGTTTCAGGGTCCATATAAAAGGTATGAAACGTGGATGCATCAGGCCTCACGATGTATTTTGCTGCCTGCTGAACATGACTGTAGGCGATTTTTTGATATTTCGGGTCCCCCGTCACTTCCGAAGCCCAATACAATAGCGGCAGATTCATGTTGCAGTCGATGATCATCCTCCCTTTTTGCTCTGGATCATTCAGATCCCCCCATGCCTGTAGAATGCCTGCCTGATCATAAAAGCGTGTAATCAACAGGTCTGCTGCCTTCAAGGCTGCTGCCTTCGCCTCTTCATTCCCTGTCAGTTTATAGGCGCTGATACAGGAAAGGGTGTACAAAAAGCCGACGTCATGATGATCAACTTCAATCTTTTCCTCAATCCGCTGCTTGAAGCTTTTGACATGCTTTTCGGCAGTCTTCCGATATCTTCCATCCCCTGTCACCTCATAGGCGAGCCAGACCATCCCTGTCCAGAAGCTCGACGTCCACTCGACATTATCGAGCGCAGGATAGATTTGATTTTTGCTGCTGGAGTCCGGAAATCGCTCGGTGAAAACATCGAGGTTCTGATCAATTTTAGCCAAAACATGGGCAATTGCCCGCTCGACATATTCTTTTGTAATGGGAGGAACTTTCTCAAACCGCTCCTTCCGCTGAATTCCTTCATCATGTACATGCTCTGTAAATAAATGCTGCGCCATTCTCTCATCTCCTGTTCAAATGAACGAGGCGCTCATTCCAAGCGCCTCGCCATACGATTAATTGTTCAAATAACGCTTATATGCATCCTCGTGAACCTTGATGAAATCTTTGATGCCTAATTCCTCAAGATGCTTTTTATATTTTTCAAAGTCGACCGGTTCCGCCCCCATGATCCAGCGCTGCATCATTTCATCGGTGTACGTCTGAATTTGCGGTCCGATATCATTGTTTACTTTTTCCTCCTCCTGTGTGAAGTTCAAAGCTGGGAGCTCCTTGATAAAATAATCGTTTTTAGCGTATTCATCCTCGCCTTTTAATGCGATATCGTTCGTCCATTGCTTCTCATAATCAAAATCCTGCTGATAAGCAAACATGATTTGAGCTCCGACTGCACGTAGAGCACCAGGGATGTCGCTGCTGGAGAGCACTTTCTGTGCGAGGACCGGTTTACCGTCCACCATATTATAGGTATCGCCTTCTACGCCATAGTTCATTAATCTTCTGCCCTCTTTGGTGAAGAAGTAGTCTAAATATTTGATGGCTACTACCGGATCCTTCGTCTTATAGCCAATGGCCACGCCTGTGAAGTTATTGAATGGTGAACGTCTCGTCGGCTCGACCCTCTTTCCGTTCGGAGCTGCCGGCGGGGCAAATGGGACAAAATTTATGCCTGGTATTTGGTCTTTCAACGTTGTATTGTAATTCGCAGTGCTTCCAAACCAATCGTGAGTGGCACCTCCCGTATTATTCCCTAAAAGGACATCGCGGGAATTGCCGCCCCTTGTGAAGATTTCAGGATCGATCAGCCCTTCTTTGTACCATTGAGCCAAGTTTTCCATCGCTGTGCCGAACTCTTTTTCATATGGGCCATACTTCACTTGATCACCATCTAAATGAAAATCTCCGAACCCGCCCCAAAGGCTAGCCAGGTCAAAGATGCGGTTGTTGATGCGGGTGAAGAATGGAACTTCATCCTGCTTGCCGTTTCCGTTTGGATCCTTTTCCTTGAATGCTTTGAGAACGTCATGGAATTCATCAACTGTCTGAGGTACTTGAAGGCCAAGCTTGTCGAGCCAATCTTTCCGGATATACCAGCCTTCTGCTGCCACCCCATCCGCGATGAACGGCATGTAGTACAGATGGCCATCAGATGCTTGAGAGATTTTCATGATTTCAGGCATATCGTCCAAGTATTTTTGAATATGCGGTGCATACTTCTTGATCAGGTCCTCCAACGGAAGGAAAGCACCTTCCATTCCGTATTTATTCAAATTCTCCTTTTTATCCATGACAAAGTCCGGAATCGAACCCGACGCTATCATTAGGTTGAATGCTTCTGTACTGTTGGTCGACGTTTTGGGCGCAACCCCTTTTAATGTAACGTTTGTTTCCTTAGCGGCCTGCTTGAAGGTCGGCCAATCATCATCAAAGATGACGCCGCCATCGTTATAGTGCAAAAATATAGTTTTTTCAACCGGTTTCTTGCTGGCCAGAAATCCATCATTTTTACCTGCCGATTCTGTATTGGTTCCATCTTTGCTGTCGACACTTGACTTATTCGTACATGCAGTCATGAACACCATGAAGACAATCGCTAGAATGATTGAAAACTTTCTCACCATCTCCTATTTTCCCCCTTAGCATATTTATTGGAATTAGTGCAAATTGATAGGTTCCATGGATTGCTGCTGCATCACTCCCTTCAAATATTCGCCAAATTTTGGCTTATTCCTTGATTCCCCCGAGCATGGTTCCTTTGACAAAATATTTCTGTAAAAAAGGATAGACGATAATGATCGGCAAAATGGATACAACGATCGTTGCATAAATGATGGTTTCCTTTGAATATTGCGTCGTGACATCCATTGCACCCATCATTTGCTCGCTGATGCTCATTTCTACGATCAATTTTTTCAGCAGCACCTGAAGCGGTATTTTACTTTGATCATTCAATAGAATCATCGTCCAGAAATAGCCGTTCCATCTGGCGACTGCATAAAATAATCCGACTGTGACAAGAGCGGGTTTAGACAAAGGCAAGTAGATTTTCGTTAATATTTGTAAATCACTTGCACCATCCACCTTCGCGGATTCCTCAAGCGAATCCGGTACAGACTGGAAGAAGCTCCGCAAAATGAACACAAGAAATGTCGATATCGCAAATCCTATGATGATGCTCGTTCTTGTGTCTAAAAGACCCAATTCTTTAAAATTCAAATAGGTCGGGATGATCCCGGCTTGGAACCACATCGTAAAGGCGATGAAGAAAGCGAAGAAGCTTTTGCCCATCAGCCTTTTTTTCGAAAGCGGGTAGGCCCCGCATATCGTCAGCAGTAAGTTAAAGAACGTACCAACAACGGTGTAAAAGATCGTGTTCCCGTATGCTCGCCAAATTCCAGGCTCCGATAATACCCTGCTGTAGGATTCAAATGTGATATGTCGAGGAAAGAGCAATACTTTTCCGGTTATCACATCCTGTGAAGAACTGATCGATGATGAAAATACATAGATGAACGGATAGATGCAGGCAATCCCAAGGACGATCAATACTGTGTAAATTCCGATCATCGAGAGACTTAATCTTTTTTTCATACCATTTCACCTCCTACCATAGGCCATTCTGTGTGAATTTTTTGCTGAGCTTATTGGCGATGACGACCAGAATGAAGCCGACTATAGAGTTGAAGAGCCCTGCAGCTGCCCCTATTTCATACTCGCCGCCCTGCAATCCTGCTCGGTATACGTAAGTATTGATAACGTCGGCTGTCTCATAGGTGCTTGGTTGATAAAGGAGGATGATTGCTTCATAGCCGATTTCCAGGAACTGACCGATATTAATGATGAAAAGGATGATAATCGTCGGCAATATCCCCGGAATTGTCACGTGCCACATTTGACGCCACCGATTGGCTCCATCCATTTTTGCCGCCTCGTACAGCTGTGGATTGATTCCTACGATGGCTGCAATATAAATGATGGCATTAAATCCAATATCCTTCCAAATGTTCATCCCGATGAAAATCGTCCTGAAATATTTCGCTTCAGTAAGGAAGTATGTTTTCGTTCCGCCGAATTTCTCAATGATCAAATTGACGAGACCATGAGTGGGTGCAAGGAAATTGGTGATAATCCCTGCAACGACGACGATGGATATGAAGTGAGGCAGATATGTCAAAGTCTGAATCGCCTTTTTCACGAACAGCTGACGCACTTCATTTAATAGAAGCGCCAAAATAATCGGTGCCGGAAACGCAAAGATCAAACTGTAAAAACTGATCATGACGGTATTTTTGAAGGTTCTTAGAAAATATTCGCTTTGAAAAAATCGTACGAAGTTATCAAATCCTACCCAAGGGCTGTCAGCAATTCCCCTGAAGAGGCTGTAATCCTTGAATGCGATTTGCAGACCGTACATCGGCTTGTATTGAAAAATGATGTACCACGCAATAAATGGAACCAGCAGTAAATACATGAAGCGATCGCGGACGATATTATTCTTGATTTGCTTCCACCTTGATATCTTTAGTTCTTTTACTTCCTCGACTTTGATGGCTGATACAGATTTTGCAATGGAGGTTTCACTGGTATTCAATCTCCCACATCCCTTCCCTAAAAAATGTAAACGCTTTCTAATATTTTTGTAACCTTATCGTAATGGATGAAATCTGCACTTTTCCATCGCTAAAATTTCATATCCATGTGTAAAAATTTCATTTTTAAGCTTTATCGCAAAGATTGAAGATAAGCAAAAAAAATAAGCATCCCATTGGATACTCAATGATCTTCAATCATTTCTGTGCGGCAGCCCTCACGGCAAAGATCTTATAATTACATAATATTTCTCATATCATCCTTCCCCAGATGGATTTGTTCCTTTTCATATTGCCCTGGAGAGAGACCGACGTATTTTTTGAAGATACGGATGAAAGAATTGACGTTATTGTAGCCGACCAGTTCAGCTACTTGATGGATTTTAATGTTTTCATTGCCTGACAGAATTTCCTTGGCTTTTTGAATTCGGTATTGGTTCAGTAGATCCTTAAAGTTTTTCCCTGTCTCTGTTTTGAAAATGGTGCTGATGTAGCTCGGTGATAAATGAAAATGAGCAGCAAGATCATTGAGCGATATGTCCTGTTGATAATTCTCATATATATATTCGGTCAATTGTGAGGCAATCGAATTTGCGTCCTGATCCTTTTCCTCATTGATCTGCTTCAACAATGTTGTAAACAACTCTGCTATTTTTTCCTCGAGCCTTCCTTTATCATTGATTTGCTTCAGTTCTACGTATAGACCATCTTCATGCTGGTAAATATCAGCTGCATTTATGTTCAGCTGCTGCAGGATGCGATTGACGGTGGAAACGATGGCAAAGACGAACTGCGAAAGCGAGTGCTTTGACAGATTTTTCTCATGCAGGTTTTCCTGAAGGATTCGCTTCATCATGAGAATCGCTTTTTCCTCTTTCCCTTGTACGCTTAATTGAATGAGATCCTTTTCGATTTCAATCGGATAATAGTAGCCGACGTTTTCCAGGTGGCTGATATCGCTTATCGTCAAGATCGTTTTCTTTTCAATGGCAAATCGGTATTCTAGAAGTTTTTGAGTTTGCTTGAAAGAATCTTCGATATTTTCTAAGGAAATGACTGGTTCACCGATGGCAATTACCGTTTGCTCTTGTATATCGCTGGACAATTTACTCATTAATTCCCGAAAGACGGATATGATCCTCTCCTTAGCCGTTTCTTCAGTGATGACCACGACTTTTTCATTCTCAAGGGCAATCATTTCACTCCGTAAATTCATGTGCAGAAATTCCTCAAGCAAATCATAATTCTTCAGCTTTAATTTGTAGATTCCTTCTTTCGATAAGTGATCCTCCAATTCCCTAAATAGGCAAAATTCAAGTAGGATGACAGTGAACGACCCTTTTAATACTTCGATTCCATGCTGTTCGATTGTTTCTTGTACAAGCTCATTCGGCACCAGCCCGTATAATAAATCACGAATGAATTTCACCTTAAGCGGCAGGCGATTTTCCTCCACAGTCGTTTTCAACTGGTCGTTCAGTTCCTTCATTTTCTGTGTCGTTTCCTCGATAAAATGAAACTCATCCCTTATCTCCCCATGGTGAAATGGCGATAAGGTGTTGACCATCCGTTTGATCGGACGATAGTTGTATTGGACGACAAACCAAGCAATTCCAAAACCGAAGAGAATCAAAATCAAGCAGACGATGGCGGTCGACCAAAATAAAGGCGGAAGCTGACCGGTTGCGATTTTTTTCGGAGCGATATACACATAGCTCCAGTCCTTGATCACATTGGAAGGAACTGCATTGATTGTATACCCCGCTTTGCTGACAGAATATTTGCCGCCTTGGTTTTCGGCATTTTTACCAATCGCTTTTAGGGATGCAGGTGCAAGCAGCTCTTTTAAGAGCGCATGGTCCGCATTCGACTTTACGTGAACAAGCTGATCATTGGAAACCAGGGCGAATGTCTCATCACTGCCATTGTACAGTGAAGGAAAAATACTCTTATTATAGAAGGAAATGAAAAAAATTACTTCATTTTTATAGTCGATCTTTTCTTTTTTGACGATTGTGATAAAATCGTTGTTCTTGTCATTTGGAAGGGTCAAAATACGGTAGATGCCAAATGATCCTTCTTTATCCTGCAAGTAGTGCTGAAGCGACTTTTTGCTTTTTTCTGAAAGTCCTAGCGTTTCATAATAATCATTTTTATCAATTGTTCTTGTCGAGGTAATGACCGTATCCTTGTTCCCCTTCATCACGCCAAGATTGTAGCCGAAGCTGGCGAAGGCGGTTGTGTTGTCCCGGAGCTGGTTGAAAACCCTGACATTATTATAGTTTTCGAGTTTTGGATTCGTATTGAAACTGTACTCCTTGAAATCATAGCTTGTCTTCAGCTGATTGATTCCCTTTAAAGCGACCTGCACACGGGTATCCATATTTTCCAGCGTCTGCTGAAGGATCATTCTATGGTTATTAATACGATCCAGCCTGTTCATTTGATTGTTCTTATAATAGTAAATTCCGACGATCACAAACGTATAAATCAAAATAATGCCTATAAACGAAAGGAACAAATTCCGCATGAACTTATAACGCCTCAAACCTTCACCCCCTTTTTCATCTACATTTCTTTTCTTATTATCGACCGTCCTCACAAAAAATGGATATGCTTCTATATATTAATCATAAAGAATCGATATACCTTCCGACTATCTTCATTTTTTTCGGTCATATTCATTTCTTTCACATATGAGCAAAAGGTCCCGATAACAGAAAAAGGTGACAGGCACCATCCAGAAAATGGATGGTGCCTGTCACCTTTTTTACCTTTTTTTATTTTGCTTCATGTTCCAGCAGCCATTTTTTTCGCCAAAGCCCACCTGAATACCCGGTCAATTTACCATTCGATCCGATGACGCGGTGGCATGGGACGACGATGCTCAGCAGATTTTTCCCATTCGTGGTGCCGACTGCACGGATCGCCTTTTCATTCCCGATGAACTGTGCAAGTTCTTTATATGACCATGTTTCTCCGAATGGAATTTCCGTTAACGCCCGCCACACAGATTCCTGGAAAGGGGTTCCTTTGAACTTTATGGTAAATGTAAATGTACTCCGTTTACCTTGGAAGTACTCGTCCAACTGGTCATAGCATTCCTTTACCGGAACGGGGCTTGAGAAATCGGGTTCCAAAGGTGATTTCTCATCTTCTGTAAAAAGAATCGAAATGACGCCTTCATCGTCTCCGATGATTTCAAGCATCCCGATCGGTGATTGATAAAATCGTTTATCCATATAATGACCTCCATAAATAAAAGACGGCATAGGCCTGCCATCCTCTCCAATTTTGAGTCCAAATCTTGATTTCTTCCACTGTCGGCTTTCGATCCATTTTCAACTGTTGCTTGATCGCGTTATGAAGGCCGACATCCGCGATGGGAAATGCTTCAGGATGAAGGAGGCACTTCATCATCACATAATCTGCCGTCCACGCTCCAACTCCACGCAGCGCAGTCAACGCCTTATGGATTTGTTGATATCCATTCAATTCCTTCAGCCGTTCCTTCGAAATAATCCCTTCATTCATCGCCTTAGCCAAACCGATGATATATTCCGCCTTCCTTATCGTAAACTGATGCATACGCAAGTCTTCCACATCCAGACCGGCAATGCGCTCATAGGAAGGATAAATCCAATAAGTCCGTCCGTTAAACTCCAATTTGTCTCCATACGCTTCAACAAAGCTCTGTTTCAGCGTATAGGCAAAATTCAAATTAATTTGCTGCCCCATGACGGCCCATGTTAATGCTTCAAACAAATCCGGCATTCCAATGATCCTTAATCCGTCATACGATCCAGAAATAGAACGAAGTATTGGATCTTCTTTCATCATCCGATAAAACCCCGATAAATCCTTGTCCAAGTCAAATAGTTCATGTACAAAGGAAATGATTGAAGCTCGGTCACCTTCATTCGGAGTTCGATCAACGAATTCGACGATCATGCCCCTATCATCCATATTAAGTTTGACCAGGTATCTATTTTCCCCCATCTTGATTGCTTTATATAGGACATCACCTTCGATGTGGTGAAGAACCTCTTTGTCTGACCTTCCCAGAAAAACGAGGCACTCGGAAAAATCAAATTCATCCGGAATGGGGATCACTGTCTTGCTCAATAGGAAACTCACCTTGCTTTCTCCTCATGTTTGTACTTCCGATATTCGCTCGGTGTACATCCTTTCAATCTACGAAAAACTTTATAAAAATTGGATGGGCTATGGTACCCTGCCTCAAAGCAAATTTCCAAGTTGGTTTTAGACGTATGCCGCAGTAAGAATGCCGCCTTATCTATCCTTACCTTTTCTAAATATTCATTCGGAGTTTCACCCGTTTCCTTTTTGTATACCCTCTCCATATAAAATGGACTTACACCGATGTGATGAGCGATATCTTGAAGCTTCACCCTCTCTTTAAAGTGCTCGATCAAGAATGATGATACATTTTTGACAAGGACCATTTGAGGAGAAAGCTCTGAGTCTGGCTGACACCTCTTGCATGCGCGGAATCCCGCCTCCTCAGCTTCGCTCATATACCGATAAAATTCAACATTGATTTTTTTCGGCTTCCTCGACCGACAAGACGGGCGACAGTAGATCTTTGTCGTTTTCACAGCAGTATAAAACATTCCATCATAAGCACTATCGCATGCGATGATCTTTTCCCACATCTCCTCGAACGATAACTTCATTTCCGACAATATCCATCACCCTCCCTTTAAGTAAACGCCTCTTTTGTTTCTATTTTAGCCACATTCTTCACAAAATTCCTCCTCAATCTTGCGCTTATGGTCGGAGGATGATGTGGGGGCTTGTTTCTTATTACTTATCGGCAATTTATTCGATGGAGGGGTTAACATATCTTTCCTTTTCTCTTTAGACGTTATCAAAATAGGCTGTATTCAAAAAAGAAAGGACTTTGCATCTAAGCTAGTCATGTTTATCCTTGGGCTTATAATTTCTAATTTCCATTTTTTCATTGCTCCTTTTTTCTAACCGCTCTTTATGTAAAAGAGTGTGTAAGGTTGATTTCCGCTGCAGGATGCTCGCTTTCCGAGGGGCCTCACACGAGAAGTGAGGTCGTTCGATGTTGGCACACGACGTGCCGAACTTAATCGAACATCCGCCTAATCTCCCTCGCTCCGCTGCGGGGTCTACCTTGGCCCGCTGATCCCCCCGGAGTCTCGCACCTTCCCCTCCAATCAACAGAAAATGATGAGTTATTTGAAAAAAATCTGTTAAAACAAACAATCGTTGAGAAAACGCCTTTCTAAATACTGGTCTTAGTTCTGCTGACCTTTAAAAGCAAGATTGTCAGTCGTAAAATGTTGAATCAATAATCGCGCGAAGAAGATTTATACTCTCTATGTCTTTCGTCCGCGGTTTCCTGCCGATTTGTTGATATACATGCTTTTCTTCAAGCAATTGATTCGGGTGTAATACGTATAATGAAATATCATTCAAATGAAAAAGCTTTGTCGGCATTGCATCGGCACGCCATACCCATTGAGGCAAACCAAGAGGAAAAATCGTGCCATTTTCAACTTGTGTTAAATACAAAAACTGAACATCCACACCATCTTTGGAAAAATCCGTTTGTCTTTCGCTTACGGCGTTGCGCATAAAGCCCATTTTATCCAGTTCCTTCTCCAATATCATTTTATCCCGCGCCCAAATGACCAAGTCAATATCCTCGTGAGCGCGAGATATCCGCCCAATGAGAAAATCGATTGCCCATCCCCCTCTAAGCCATAAATTGATGTTAAGAGAATGGCACAAATCACTTATTTCACTCAGTTTGATTAATTGATCATTACACTTTTTCATTTCATTATTCCCCATATATATTTCACTACCTCTTTAAACAATTTCAGAACACTTCTTTACCAATTATTTCAAAAATCATTCTTTTTCACAATCACAAAATTCAAGACTTAATAAGGGATTATTGGATTGTTATATCCTTGCTCTATAGACATTCACACATTTTTCGGTTAGGGCCCGAGTTCGTTCAACATCCCTCTCGCACATTCATATCCAATACTGAGAGGAGGGATGACGTAATGGATCGATTAGTTCTTTTAATGCTGGCCAGTATTTTAGCTGGTTTCTCATTGTTAAAGGTTCCTTTAGCAGGAACATTCTTAGCAAGCATCGAACCAGTTACAACCGTAATTGGCATTCTAACGATATTAATTTTCTCCCTTACCCTTATTTATAAAGGCTTAAGCGCATTGCTGGGTAAGTAGCTTTAAAAGACATCGTATATACTTTCATTGAGATCATACCGAACGCATGTATTTTTTCTTCTTATCTATATAAATATCCAGCGATCAATTGTAAGCGTTATCAAACGGTCGATACTCTCAAAAAGTAATACCTTGTTACATTCAGACTCAAACCTTGAAATCTTCTTAGGTTTGAGTCTTTGTCTTTCCTAATGTCTTTCTCCCATTGAAAAAAGGAGCTCGTTCCAGATGGAAGAGCTCCTATGTCATTTCTTATCGTCGTCCCTGTATTCCACAATATATCCTGGCTGGCATTCCAATGCTTTGCAAATCCCTTCAAGCGTCGAGAATCTTACAGCCTTTGCTTTTCCGTTTTTTAATATAGAAAGGTTCGCCATTGTGATCCCGACCCTTTTTGAAAGTTCGGTTACACTCATTTTCCTTTTTGCCAGCATGACATCTATATTAATAATGATCGTCAAATTCTCACCTCAAACTGTCAAATCATTTTCTGATTTAATTTCGATCGCACTTTTTAATAATCCTTGAAGTACAGAGGTAAAAAGGAAGATCACACATGCAGAAAAAATAATGACAAGACCTATGATCAAGATGCCAGGATGCAAGCCATTTTCAATTCCCAACAATAAATTTCCTGCCAGGTATATCATCATAATAACTGCAGCACAATTCTTTATTTGCTTCAATGCTTGTACAGCAAGCTCTGAGAAAGCAATTTTCCTTTCAATTTAGCCCAATAGCTTCATTGCCTGGTACAAGGCAATGCCAAAAAGGATTGTAGTCAAATATAATCCTACTAGGACAGGATACAGTAAATAGGAAAACTCCGGATTCATCTCTGCTGTATAGTTCGCCAATGGTGGGAGTGCAAAAAGGCATAAAGCAAGTATGGTTAACCCGATGATAACAATGGCGACTTTCAAAAAGATGGTTGTACTTCGATTCATAAAGCACCTCACAAATAAGCTTTAGCCAAATAACACCACTTATTTTTATCGTAATTCAATAAATTTTTATTAAATTTCAGCAATTATAATCATTCCTGCATGCTTCTTGCTGGTTGAGTGGCGTATTCCCCGTCACGATCAACAAACCCGTTTGAAAGTGATTCAAAAAAAGCATTCCTGCCTCTGCAGAAATTCTGATTTGACTCTACCGAAAATGATGCAAATATTCATAGATGATCGGAGCTTCAGGAGGATTAAGATTTGGGGGGATTTCATCTAAATGGAAAAACTTCAAATCTTGAACTTCGCTTTCCTCCATCCTTAAATCACCCGAAAAATCAGTACATATGTATGCCGCAATTACATTGTAGACTTCATCTCCATGGGGATACTGATAATAAAAATCCTCTCCTGAAAAAACCCGAAAGAATGTCAAGTCATTGGCTTTAATGCCCGTTTCTTCATAAAGCTCTCTAGAGGCGGTTCTTTCCAAGGTCTCTCCCGGTTCCATCGCGCCACCAGCAAGGCCCCAGCATTGATTATCCTTTCTTTGCTGCAGCAATATCTTATTTGATTTATCAATCAGAAGAACGCATGCTCCTACCATTATTAATGGGGGCTGCCTACCCTCTTTCTCAATTCCATCACATATCCCATTGTATGTCCTCCAAAATTTTCCTTGGTCGATTACACTATTTCGCCATCACTCATACAAATCCTTCAAATTATTGTCCACTTCCACTCCATGTTTCTCTAATTGTTGGTAGATCAACGATTTATTGAGCACAGATACTTTGGTGGAAGGAAGTTTTATCACCTTGTTGCTGTCTGTGACAAAGTCATATTCTATCAGAATATTATTTCCATTTTTCTTTTGGAAAACTTCATGAACATTTTGAATCTTATCCCAAGAAAATTCAGTAGGGCTTTTCTTAAATAGATCATTATAGTGAATTCCTTGCTGGTCGATGAATACATAGTTATTGATGGAAGAAAAGAATAGTGGCCCGCTGATGAAAATGATCAAAATGCCAGTCAAAAGGCTGGATGAACGGGAAGTTTTATTCTTGATGATCAAATGTACTGCTAAAGGAACTGGGATCCATAACATTCCAAGCATAAAGGTAAAATACGCGGAAAGAGGCGAGAAGAAAATCCAATTGCTTGCAGAATTAAAAATCGACTCCTGAATAAGATAGACGAAAATGAAAGGAAGAATGAAGCTGCTAATGATACAGATGATGATGACGGCTATGATCATATAGTCGTATTCTCCGTTAATTCTTTCAATTTTCATATAACCAGACACCCCATTTCTCATTTTAAATATTTACGATTAAAAAATGGAAAAAGTTTCAATATGCACAAGGAAAAGAGTTTGGGACATAATCAAATCACACCACTTGAAAGATGAACAATATCAGGATAACGCATCGCGGGGCGGCCGGTGATCCTGAAGCCCTCGTCTTCCACTCCAGTCAACAGCTAGCATAAGCTGAAATGAAAAAAATAGCCTAAAAAACCCGGACTCATTCGAATTCTAATTAAAGAATTTGAATTATTTTCCGGATTTTTCATCGATTAAAATATTTTTGATCCAGCATGGAATAGCGTGTTAAATCCCAATCGTTACAATGATTTTTCCTTCGTCTATTTTGTACCTTTTGATGGCTCCGACCGGGATCCTTTGAACCACACCCCAGCCATTGAAGTCAATTTTAATATGATCGTCCAGATACGTTAGATGTGGGGATTTGTTAAAGATTCTTTTGTTAAGGAACTTCATGTTAACTGGTTTGAATTCGATGATTTTAAACAGCAATTCCCTGTCTTTCATTTGAACCGGTTGAAGTGTTATCGAAAATGGGATCGTTTTCTTTATAAACATCTTTCCAACTTCTGCTTTTCCCGTTATTAATATAAGGCCATTGGCTATCTCAACGTGTGTATCCTTAATGTTTTCCGTCTTTTTGATGATTTCGTTCAGCATCTTGGAATAAATCGGGATTGGAAGTCCGCTGTCTTCTTTTACTTTATTGAACTTATTTCTCATTTGATCAAATAGTTTCATAACTAATTCCCCTCTTACAAATAACATTTTATTCTACATAGCTATTCAATTTGGGCCAATTAGTTGCAAGTTCAAGTGATCTTTCTCATAAAGAAAACTCCTTCCCATTTTGGAAAGGAGTGCTTGCTATTGTCTCAAAAGATAATCGGTTATGGCGCATCCAATTTGGTTCATCGTATATTTCCCACTAACCTTATCCACCAATCCATCGATCAAGACGGCAGCGAACACCGTTTTTCCGCCATACTCAAATATCGCACAGTCATGATCGACGCCGTCAAGTTCCCCGGTTTTGTTCGCTATCCGAATTTTATCGGACTCTACCAAGGCAGGTAGTTTGTCCGTGAATTGCTGCTGCCGCATGATCCCGATGATCTGTTGTCGACTTTTCTCATTTAGCATCTCTCCGTGATGGATTTCTTTCAAGAGAGTCACTATATCTCTTGGTGATGTATAATTGTTTCTGCCTTGATGGATGGCATCGAAGTCCATCATCTTCCTTGAAAGCAAGGTCTCCTTCAAGTCCAAGCAGGAGATTAATTGATTAATGGACTTCATGCCGATTTTATCAATTACCAAATTTGTGGCTGTATTGTCGGATACGATGATCATCAAAGTCATTAAATCAATTATATTGAACGTTATATTATCCGATAAAGCCGGAAGGACGCCTGCCCCACCAACCTTCTCTTCCGGATGAACCATGATTCTTTCATTGAGATCCAGCTTCCTTGCATCTGCCTGGCGAAAGGCTTCTAGTATGATTGGTAGTTTTATGAGACTGGCTGAAGGGAAGCTTTCACCTTCATTGGTCATAATCTGTCCTTCGTCTGCAGAGATAAAAAGTCCGATGCGCCCCGCACAGCCTGCCTCGATCCCCATGATTTCACGTTCTAGGTCGTTAAAATTCATTTTATTTGCTTGCCGCGACTTGAGAATGATCTTGGCCGCCGGTAATCTTCTTATCGTATAAATGGCAGGCAACAAAATGGTTCTCATCAATTTCCTGCCAGGCTGGCTTGATTGCTGAGCAGGCATCCATCGCATGGGCGCACCGCGTCCGGAATACACATCCGCTCGGTGGATCGACCGGGCTTGGCAGTTCACCATTTAAAATGATCCTTTCCCGCTTGTCCTCTACGTCCGGATCTGGAATGGGAATCGCTGACAGCAAAGCTTGGGTATACGGGTGCAGTGGTTTTTTATAAAGTTGACTGCTATCTGTCAACTCCACGATATGGCCTAAGTACATGACGGCGATGCGGTCTGAAATCTGTTTGACCATCGATAGATCGTGCGCGATAAATAAATACGTAAGCCCCTTTTCCCTTTGAAGCTGATTCAACAGGTTGACGACCTGTGCCTGGACAGAAACATCAAGTGCAGAAATCGGCTCATCGGCAATAATGAATTTCGGATCGAGGGCAAGTGCACGGGCGATCCCGATTCGCTGGCGCTGGCCGCCGCTGAATTCATGGGGATAGCGGTTTGCGTGGTCCCGGTTGAGCCCCACGTCCTCAAGCAGCTGATATACCTTTTTCAATCGCTCCTTTTTGGTTTTATACAATCCATGGACCTCCATCGGTTCTGAAATGATCTCAGCCACCGTCGACCTTGGATTCAAAGAAGCATATGGATCCTGAAAGATCATTTGCATCTGTTTATGGAATTGAAAGCGCTCCTTCTCATTCATGTCATGAACATTCATCCCGTCGAATACGACATCGCCATCGGTTGCATCATACAGTCCGATGATCGTGCGTCCTGCAGTCGATTTCCCGCACCCGGATTCACCGACGATCCCAAAAGTTTCCCCTTGGTGAATCTTGAATGAAATCCCGTCAACAGCCTTTAATGTCTGGTTTTTGCCAAGATGAAAATGTTTTTTTAACTCCTTCACTTCTAAAAGAACTTGTTTCGTCATGATTATTCCTCCGTCTCCTGCCAATAACGTCTAGCTGCGCAAAGTTCCTTCTCGTATACCGTTTCTGCCAATGAAATGATTTCGATGGTTTTTCCGGTATTCGGGGAATGAAGCATTTTCCCATCCCCATAATAAATTCCGACGTGATGAAGGCTGCCTTTTCCTTCTTCATATGCAAAGAAAAGCAGGTCTCCCGGTGAAATTTGATCCAATTCGACTTTCTCACCTGATTCCGCTTGGTCATGGGCATCCCTGGGAATGATGACGCCATTTGCCTTGCACATGTTGTAGCTGAATCCAGAACAGTCATAGCCATAACTGCTCATCCCCCCCCAAAGATATGGGAGTCCCAGGAATTGTTCACCATAGGCGATGATCGCTTTGCCACTTCCCACCGGGATATGCGCTGCAGATGGATAGACCGTGGTTTCTTCAGCTTTCAGAAAACCTGTTCCAATCGGTGTCTGCACTTTTACAATTGTTGATGTTTTTTCCAAAACAGGCAGTATGGTCTGATAGCTCAATAAAAGAACCCTGTCGTCAGAATCACCGATTAACTTGGCCTTAGCCACGTTAACTACAGCAATTTCAGCATGTGTAACATCCCACGCACTTAATTTGCTTAATTGATCCATCGGCACCCAGCCGGGGTAGCCGCGTTCATCCTTGGAGGATGGCTGATGGATCGCGATGATGTGCGCCCATCCGTCCTTCTCCTCTAGAACCTTCACTTCCTCACCGAACAAAAGTTGTGATTGAACGCGGTTTGATTCACATAAATCCAACCTTGTTTCATAAGTCAATCCAGATAACCAGCCATTCAAATCGGTTGGGTTGGTCACCGCACCGCGATCGATGCCGCGTGCTGAATCAAACTTGGTCCAAATGGTAGCCACAGGGACGTTGACAATCCATTTTTCGTTAGCTGCCAATCGGGACACCTCCTCCTAAATGAATGTGCTGAATGCCAAGGCCAGTAGAGGTAGGGAAAGTAATCTTGCGTCCATTGTAGCGGATGCCGCCTTCCACTACTTCTTTTGCCAGCATAAGCGGAGCATCGAAATCAAATCGGGTGATATTCTTTTTGCTTGCTGCGAAATGAGCTGCTGCCGTAATGCCGAGTCTTGTCTCGATCATACTGCCGACCATGCATTCGACCCCGCAAACCTCAGCAAGCTGGTTGATTGCCTGGGCTTTATAAATCCCTCCAGCTTTCATCAATTTAATATTGATCAAGTCTGCACTTCTTGTTTTCAAGACATGGAATGCCTGTTTCGGGGAAAAGATGCTTTCATCCGCCATGATAAGGGTATCGACGGCATCGGTAACCTGCTTCAATCCATTGATGTCATCGGCCTTCACCGGCTGTTCGACAAGTTCGATATCCAGACCCATATCTTCCATTTTAGAAATGATGCGGATCGCTTCCTTCGGGGTCCAGCCTTGGTTGGCATCTAAACGGATTTTAATATCCTTTCCGACTCTTTTCCTTACCTCCTGAATTCTGATCAGATCAGTAGCAGCTTCATCTTTCCCTACCTTTACCTTCAAGACATTAAAACCTTTTTCAACGTAGGAAGCCGCATCTTCACCCATTTCAGCAGGGTCATTCACACTGACGGTGAAATCGGTTTCGAGTTGATTCTTATAGCCTCCGAGAAATTGATAGAGCGGCAGTTTGCAATGCTGGGCAAGACAGTCATACAGTGCCATATCGACAGCCGCCTTCGCACTTGTATTTCCGACGAGGATGGCATGGATTCCTTGGAAAATAGCTTCATAATGCAATAGATTTTTGTTTAGTAAAAACGGTTTCAAAACGGAATTAATGGAAGATTCTATACTTAAGAGGCTGTCCCCGGTAATGACAACGGTTGGTGGAGCTTCTCCCCAGCCCACAATTCCGTTGTCGCATTCAACTTTGACAAATATCGTATCTGCCACTTCGACTGTACGGAGGGCCGTTTTGAACGGTTTGGTCAATGGCACGGCCACTCTGAAGGTTTCAATTTTATCGATTTTCACTTTGTCATCACCCTTTATTCCACGCCGCATTCGACGGTGAGTTGTTTGTTTGTTGCATCCAAGGTCGCATTAACGCCAAGTGGAACAGAGACATGCGGGGAGCAATGCCCAATCTTGAAGCCTTTGACAGCAGGCTTTTTCACTTTTGCTGTATAGTGCTCAAGCACTTCATCCAAGCTTAAAGATGGATTTCGCTCGCCTGGACCACAGTCTTTGAAATCGCCGATGACAATCCCTGATGCAGCACCAAGCTTCCCGGCCATGTATAGTTGATTGAGCATCCGGTCAACACTGCGGGGCTCTTCATTGATGTCTTCGATAAATAGGATCTTACCTGTCGTGTCGATTTCGAATTCTGTCCCAAGCGTGCTGACGAGCAAACATAGATTTCCCCCGACAAGATTTCCCTCTGCACTGCCTTCAATCATTGTCTCCAATGGGGCAATATCCTTGTTATATTGGGTTTCCATTGGTACGAACAATTGATTCAGCAGTGAGATAGAGAGTTCATCTGCCTCTTCTTTTCCAAGATCGGATCCGAGCATCGGTCCATGGAACGTGGCAAGGCCGGTTTGTTGGCGAATGGCTGTATGAAGGAAGGTAATATCGCTGTAGCCCCAGAAGATTTTCGGATTTTCTTTAATCAATTTATAGTCGATATCAGATGCTATGCGGCCTGTTCCGTAGCCCCCGCAAGCACAAATGATCCCTTTCACATCGCGATCGGCAAACATTCCGTGAAGATCTTCCAATCTTTCCTCATCTTTTCCTGCAAGATAGCCATATGTATGTAGTGTGTTTTTTCCTAGTTTGACGTTTAATCCGAATCGATTTTCCAGGATGGAAACTGCTCGCTTCAGGTTTTCCTGATTGGGCGAAGAAGCTGGTGCGATGACGCCGACGGTATCCCCTTTTTTCAATCGTTGAGGCTTGATCATCAGGAGCACTCCTTTCATTTTGTCTGTTTCCCAGTGATTGTTGCTTTTAAAAGATTTCTTAAAAACCATTTATCTTTGGATTTTGATTGGAGCGGAAGGTGCGAGACTCCGGATGGTTCAGCGGGCAAGGTTAGATCCCACAGCGTAGCGAGAAGATATTAGGCGGATGTTCGATTAAGTTCGGCACGTCCATGTGCCAACATCGAACGACCTCTCATCCTGTGAGGCCCCTCGGAAAAAGAACACCCTTCCGCAGAAATCAACCGCACTCGTTAAATATAGAATCCTGGCTCTTTTCTCCCTATATACACTAAATTGAAGTTGGAACTTTGCCTAAACAATCCTATTTTATTACCTAAAGCAACAATGTATGGGAAAACAGCATTTTAAAAGAGGGGTGTTCGAATCGAACACCCCTCAAAAAGAATTACTTTTTATCAGCCCACTTAAGCTCTAAGTAGCCGACTGGGTGACGAACGACGCCAGTCACTTTGTCGTTTTGTAAATAAACATGATTGTAGAAATGGATTGGAACAATCGGCATTTCATCGAAAAGAATTTTTTCGGCTTTGTACATATCATCAAAGCGTTTGGATTCATCTGCTTCATTTTTTGCATCAGCAATCAATTGATCATACTCTTTATTGCTCCAGCCAGTACGGTTCATGGAAGAACCAGTAATGAAGCTTTCAAGGAAGTTGATTGGATCTGCATAGTCAGCCAAGAAAGAACTGCGGGAGAATTGGAATTTCAATTGCTTTTGTTCATCGGCAAATACGTTCCACTCCATGTTTGCAAGCTTCACGTCAACGCCTAGGTTTTCTTTGAACATTTGCTGTAATGCTTCTGCAATTTTCTTGTGAGTATCGCTTGTGCTGTATGTCAGGGTCACTTCCGGAAGCTTGTCATAGCCTTCCTCTTCCATTCCTTTTTTCAACAATGCTTTCGCTTGCTCTACATCTGTTTTCACAAGGTCTCCATTATGCTTGCGGAAATCTTCTCCTGAAGGATCCTTGAATCCATAAGAAACAAATCCATAGGCAGGTTTTTCTTTGTTTTTCGTTACGAAGTCGACCATTTTTTGCTGATCGATCGCCATCGCAAATGCTTTGCGGATGTTCTCATTATCAAACGGCTTCATATTGACATTGAAGCGATAGAAATAGGTACCTGCTTGATCTTCGACCTTTACATTTCCTTCTTTGAAAAGCTGGTCGGCTAAATCTGCAGGAACATCTGACTCATCCAGTTTCCCTGTTTTGTACATTTGATATTCGGTATTCGGATCATCAACCATTGCCCAATCCACTTCATCAAGCTTGACGGTGTCAGCATCCCAGTAGTTATCATTCTTCTTCATGACCATGCGGCTGTCGTGATCCCATTTTGTCAATTTGAAAGGACCATTTCCAACATATGAATCGGCTTCAGCAAACCATTTCGGATTATCCTTCGCCACTTTTTCATCGATCGGGAAGAACGCAGGATTTGCAATGACGCTTAAGAAATAAGCTTGCGGACTCGTCAACGTGACTTCGAAGGTTTTGTCATCGACAGCCTTCACTTTCACATCATCTGCAGAACCTTTACCAGTATTGTATGCTTCACCGCCATCAATGAAGTACCCTAAAAATGCCGCGGAAGAACCGGTATCAGGATTCAACAGGCGTTTCCAAGCATAGACGAAATCTCCAGCTGTCACATCGTCGCCATTTGACCATTTCGCATCTTTTCTGATATGGAAAGTATACGTCTTCCCATCTTCTGAAACATCCCATTTTTCAGCTGTTGCAGCTTCAGGCTGGTTGTCCTTTCCAAGACGGGTCAAACCTTCCATGATGTTGTTCAATGCATTCCAGGACACTGAATCAAATCCGATTGGCGGATCTAGCGAGGTTGGTTCCTGCCCATTATTCAGATAGAGCACTTTCGCTGCTTTGGAGCTGCTGCTATCGCCCTCCGCTTTACTGTTTGCATCACCATTGGCCGTACATGCCGCGAGACCGAACATCAACACGGCTGTCGATAAAACCCCAAAAACCTTTTTCTTCATGATTTTCCCCCTCATTCAATTTTCATTTCACATCTATGTCTATTTCATTGATGCCAGCATCTTTTGTGCCCGTTCGTCCTGCAGCCAACATTCGACGCGATGGTCCTTCGTCAAACTGGTTTGGAATGGGTACGCTTTGTCGCATACCTCCATCGCATATTCACAGCGGGCGGCAAACGGACAGCCTTCAGGCGGCGAGAACAAATCCGGCGGAGAACCCGCAATCGGTTCTAAATCACCGCTTTCCAAGTCAAGGCGAGGCACAGAGTTCAGCAATCCTTTCGTATACGGGTGCTGAGGTCGGTAGAAAATTTCCCTTCTCGTACCCGCCTCGACGATTTTCCCGGCATACATGACCGCAATACGGTCTGCCACTTGGGCTACAACGCCGAGGTCATGGGTGATCAATATAATCGAAACACCAGTTTTATGTTGAATATCTTTAAACAGATCAAGGATTTGTGCTTGTATGGTGACATCCAGTGCTGTTGTCGGCTCATCAGCGATCAAAATCTCAGGCTCACAGACGAGTGCCATCGCAATCACGATCCTTTGACGCATACCGCCGCTGAATTGATGTGGGTATTGCTTCAACCGGATTTGCGGACTTGGTATCCCGACAAGGTCAAGCATTTCAAGGGCTTTCTTTTTCGCATCGGAGCGTGAAATTTTCTCATGCTGTAAGATACCCTCCATGATTTGATCCCCGACGGTCAACGTGGGATTCAGTGCCGTCATGGGGTCTTGGAAAATCATCGAGATGTCCGACCCTCGGATCGATCTCATTTCCTTTTCAGTGATTCTAGTTAAATCCTGATTGTTAAAAAGGATGGAACCGTTGGTGATCTTCCCGGGTGGATCTGGAATCAAACGCATGATGCTCTGAGAAGTTACGCTCTTGCCGCACCCGGATTCACCTACGATTGCCAGTGTTTCTCCCTTATATAAATCGAAGGTCACCCCTCGTACAGCCTTCACTTCGCCTCCATATGTCTTGAAGGAAACGTGCAAATCGTTCACTTGAAGAACTTTTTCCATGGTGCCTACCTCCTTAGCTTCGGATCAAGCGCATCCTGCAGCCCGTCTCCCAGCACATTGAATGAAAACATCGTCAATGAGATGAAGAAAGCCGGGAAGAAGAGACGCCACCATTGCCCTGTCAAAATGGCAGATAGCCCATCACTTGCCATCGACCCCCAGCTTGCATAAGGAGGCTGGATCCCGATGCCGAGAAAGCTGAGAAATGCTTCGGCAAAGATGGCCGATGGAACGGTCAAGGTCATTTGGACAATGATCGGTCCCATTGTATTCGGCAGCAAGTTCTTGCGGATGATCCTTCTCGTTTTCGTTCCAAATGTTTTGGAGGCCAAAACGAATTCGTAGTTTTTGATTTGAAGCACCTGTCCGCGCACAATCCTCGCCATCCCGACCCAGCCGGTAATGGACAATGCCAGGATGATCGTCGGAAGGCTTGGGCCCATGACCACCGATATCAAGATGACGACAAGCAGGTAGGGCAGCCCGTACAGGATTTCAACGAAGCGCATCATCAGGTTATCAGCGCGGCCGCCTTTATATCCGGCGATGCCGCCATATAAGACGCCGATCAAGAAATCGATCAAGGCTGCAATGACACCGACAAACAGCGAGATTCTTGCGCCGTACCATGTACGAGCAAATACGTCGCGGCCAAGTTCATCTGTTCCAAACCAGTGGTCCCCTGAAGGTGCCAGGTTCTGCTCAATCAGATTTTGTTTCGTCACGGAATGGGGTGAAATGATCGGTCCGATAGTGGCCATGATGACCAACACGATCAGGCAGATCAGTCCTCCCATAGCCAATTTATTTTTCAAAAGCCGGCGCCATGCGTCCTGCCAATACGACAAGCTCGGACGGACGACTGCTTCCGCTTCTGCCAAGTCCTTTTGTTTTGGCACAAACCATTCATCGGGAATATGCGGCGCGACGTTCGATTCATGTTGTTTTCGCAGCTCCATTATTTCCCCTCCTTGGACAGCTTAATGCGTGGATCAAGTATGCCATAAGCCATATCCACTAAAAATAGCATGAAGATCAATAGTGCACTGTAAAAGACCGTTGTTCCCATGATGACCGGATAGTCTCGCTGGTTGATGCTCTCTACAAAATATTTCCCCATTCCAGGGATGGCAAAGATCTTCTCGATTACAAACGTCCCGGTCAATATCCCTGCAGTCAATGATCCAAGCAGCGTCACGACAGGAAGGAGCGCATTTCTTAAGGCATGCTTGATCACGATCTTCATGGGTGACAAGCCCTTTGCTTTTGCTGTCTTTATGTAGTCCTGTGTCAAAACCTCAAGCATGCTCGAGCGTGTCAAGCGGGCGATGATGGCCATCGGACCGGTCGCAAGCGCCAAAATCGGCAGGACCATATGCTTCCAGCTCGTCCAGGTGGCGACGGGAAGGATCCCCCAATTGACTGCCACTTCCTGGATCAGGAGTGTCGCCATGACAAAGTTTGGAACGGATATCCCTAAAACAGCAATGGTCATTGCCAAATAATCAATTACTCCATTGTGTTTAAGTGCTGCGACGACTCCGAGGGCGATCCCCGAAATGATGGCGATGATCAGTGTGTCGAATCCTAGTTCGAAAGAAACCGGAAAACCCCGGCCTAAAAGTTCGTTGACGGATTGAGAAGATTTTTTAATGGAAGGACCAAAATCCAGAGTGACAACTGATTTCATATAAAGCATATATTGCACTGGCAGCGGCTCATCCAAATGATAGAAAGAATTCAAATTCTGTTGGACCGCTTCGCTCGTATTCCGCTCCTCATTGAACGGTGAACCTGGTATTGAATGCATCAAGAAAAATGTCAGCGTGATGATCAGCCATAAGGTCACGATCATAGCAAGAAGCCTTTTTAATAAGTATGTAGTCATTCAGTTCACACTTCCTAACAAAATGTGGTTCTCATTGCTAATTCCGTCATGACAAGCATCGCTTGGTACGCTTCTAATATATTTTTTGCTTGGTAACGGACAATGGTCGTGCCCTGCTCGATTTCAGTTCCAGGCATTAAATTGGCCCATTCTGCTTCACCGTAATTGGTGAATTCAATGCGAAGCAACGGATGATCCGGAGGAGTAAGCGGTTTCACATTTTCTTTATTTTTTAATGCTTCTTCCGTCTTTTGTTGAAGGAGCTGTCCTGCCTTCACAGGCGTCAGTGATTTTGCAGCCGAGCGTGAAATCGACTCCTTCACAATGGCTGTCGTCACATTTGGTATTAATGCCTCCGCTTCTGCAGCAGCTTGGTCATCCCCAGCCACCATAATGACCGGAACACCATAATATCCTGCAACATAAGCATTGAAGCCCAATTCACCTATTGCCACGTCATTTATGTACATATTCCTCGCACCAAATATCATCGAGTGCGACATTACCCCTTTTTGGGCAGCACGTGCATGATAACCGACAAAGACTGCTCCTGAATAGGAATCATCGAGCCCCTGGACCATTGAAAAAGGTTTGACATCCCCGGTGATCAACTGGGTCTCTGGATGCAGTTTTTCAATCAATAAATTATTCATTTTTGAATGGCTGTCGTTGACAACCACTTCCTTGCATCCTTGTTCGAAGGCAGATGTAATCACATAATTTGCTTCGTCGGTCATGATTGCACGGCCGCGTTCATAATTATGCTTCCCCGAGTCCACATGGGTATGGTCGACTAGCCCAGTAATCCCTTCCATATCCACAGAAACATATAATTTCATATAATTCCCCCATTTCCCAATTGCTAATATTCTTAAAATTATAAATTATAATACTATAATTTTCAATGTCATTTCGACTTATTTCAAAGAGGTAATTTGAACTATTTTACAAATTTGATAGGTGAAAAGATTATTAACTGATTAATAATGATGAGCGGGTATTATTTGAAAAATATGGTACAATCCATGTCCATTACCATATTTTTGAATATTATTTTGGAGGGAAAGCGCAGACTTGCATGGAAATCAACAGCGTTTTTTAACAATTCCTACATATAAAATGCTTAATACTGCACGGAAACGTTACGGAAGATGAAGTGATTAACAAATTCTGAGCCAAATCCATAAACCTTTGTTAAAATGAATGAAGGTATTTGTATATTTATTACATCGGAGGTTTAAATGTGAAAATAATCATCTCAATACTATCAGCCGTGATATTGTTCTCCTTATCGGCATGTGGAATTTCATCTGGCAGTTCATCAGTAGATACTTCACAACAAAATCAATCACAAACGGATGCACCTAAAGTTTCAGATAGTAGTCCGCCATCAAATCATTCGAACACGAATGATTCAATTGAAAAGACTAGCCCAGCAGATACAGAAACTCCAGAGAATATAAAAAATGTAAAAGGTTTTACCGCCCTTGATAATCAGTCTTTTGCAGTAAATTTCAAATCGTGGGGGAATGTTAATTTTGTATCGGGAAAAATTACAGGCGGCAATCACATACCGACCGTCTTTTATTTAACCAATGCAAACGGAAACATTCTTTATAGCTTTGATGATGCACCTTTCCCCTATAATGTAGATGTTCAAGCAGTTTCATTTCAGGATGTAAACAAAGATGGATTGAAAGATATCATCACCATCGTTTCTGATAACGAAAATGACGGAAAACGAATCGCTGCTGTTTGGTTACAGAATGCTGACAAAAAATTCACTTGTGACCCGAAACTATTTCAAGAGATGAATGAGTCTAGAAACAATAAAGATATAAAAACCATCGCAGATTATCTTTCTAAAAAGTTCTAAAAAAGCATTGGCAACGATACTTCACCATATAGGGAATTTCTCTGTTAACAATAACTATAGAAGAAAAAAATGCCTATCAAGTGTGATAGGCATTTTTTTGGCTCTTTTTATTCATCACTATAAGGATGAATATGATGTTTGTCTTTTTCACTCACAAGTAAGAAGTGTGCTTTTGAATCATTTCACTCTGTAAACCCGGGCTTCATACGGCTTCAAATTTAAGACCGGAGTCGCTGAATGACCTTCAACGTCTAAATTTGAAAGAAGTAGACGATCGCTTTCAACCTTGAAACTTAAGTCGATGGAAAGTGCAGGTTTATCACTCAAATTTGTGACAATGACGACTTTTTCATTGTCCAGCGTTCGTGTATATGCATAGATTTGACTATCTTCAGGAAGCAATAGATCGTACGTTCCATACGTGAAAACGTCGTTTGATTTTTTTAATTTGATCAGTTGTTTATAAAAATTCAATACAGAATTTTCATCCTTCAGCTCTGCTTCTACGTTGATTTCCTTGTAGTTGGGGTTTACGCCCAGCCAAGGTGTGCCAGTCGTAAAGCCGGCATTCTCTTCACCGTTCCAATGCATCGGGGTGCGGGAGTTGTCGCGGGCGGTTGCCCAAATATTTTCCATGATTTCTTCGTGGGGCACACCATCCTCGCGTTTGATGCGATACATATTTTTAATCGCGACATCATTGTATTCTTCAATCGTATTGAATTTTACATTCGTCATGCCGAGCTCTTGTCCCTGATAAATGAATGGTGTGCCCTGCATCAAGAAGTACATTGTAGCGAAAGCGGTTGCACTTTCACGCCAAAACTCCTTGTCATTTCCCCAGGTCGACACAACACGTGCCTTATCGTGATTTTCAATGAACAACGCATTCCAACCGGAACCTTCCAAGCTCTTTTGCCATCTGGAAAGACATTCCTTCAGCTCGACGATATCCAGCTCTTTTTTCTTTTCAGCGTCCCAAAGACTTAAATGCTCGAATTGGAAAATCATATTGAACTTCCCTTTATCCTCATCGACCCATTGATCGATTTCATCGACACTGACGCCATTTGCTTCTCCGACCGTCATGATATCGTATTTGGAAAACGTCTCATCCTTCAATTCCTGAAGGTACTTCTGAATCCCCTGAACATTCATATGCTTGTCAAAGGAAGAAACATATTTCAGTCCTTCCGGGTTCGCCATATCTTTAAGTCCGTCTTCCTTCATAATATGACTGATTGCGTCGACCCGGAATCCGTCGATGCCTTTATCAAGCCACCAATTGATCATATTGTAAAGCTCGCTCCGCACTTCCGGGTTCTTCCAATTTAGATCGGGCTGTTTGCGTGAGAATATATGCAAATAATATTGTTCGGTCTTTTCATCGTATTCCCAGGCAGATCCGCTGAAAATGCTTTCCCAGTTATTCGGCTCTTGACCAGCCTTCCCGTCGCGCCAAATATACCAATCGCGCTTCGGGTTATCTCTTGAGGATCTCGATTCAATGAACCACGGATGTTCATCACTCGTATGGTTGATGACCAAATCGATGATCAGCTTCATGCCTCGGTTATGAACTTCTTTCATCAACTGATCGAAATCATCCATATTACCGAAATCAGTCATGATGTCCTGGTAATCACTGATATCATAGCCGTTATCATCATTTGGTGATTTATACATCGGACAGATCCAAATGACATCGATTCCCAAATCTTTAATGTAATCCAGCTTGGAGATCATACCTTGCAAATCACCGATTCCATCGCCGTTCGAATCCATGAAGCTTCTCGGATATACTTGATATGCTACCGCTTCTTTCCACCATAATTTCTTCATCTATATCCTCTCTCTCGTGAAAAAACTTATATTTAATGCGCTTTTTTACAAATAAACGCCTATTACTCTATTATTTTACAGCGCCATCCGAAATTCCTTTAATTATTTCACGCTGTGCAAAGAAGTACCCGATGATGACAGGAATGATCGCGATCGTCAATCCAGCAAGTGCAAGGTGCCACTGCTTTGTATACTCTCCGAAGAAGAAGAACATCCTTAACGGGATCGTTTGCATCCCCTCCTGGTTGATGACCAAGGATGGGAGTAGATAGTCATTCCAAATCCAGATGGTATTGAGGATTCCCACGGTCACCGTAATTGGTTTCAACATTGGGAAAATGATATACCAAAACGTTTGGAATTTATTGCAGCCATCCATTTTGGCCGCTTCATCCAATGTTTTTGGAATGCCGTTCAACGTTCCGTGATACAAGAAAATCGATAAACTGCTTCCGAAACCGAGATACATGAAAATCAGTCCGATACGATTAAGCATCTGGAACTTTCCAAATATCGTTACAAGCGGAATCATCACTGATTGGAAAGGAATCAACATGGCAGCGACAAAAATGAAGAATAACACACCACTCATTTTTCCTTTATTCCGTGATAGGGCATAAGCTGCCATTGATGAAAAAATGATGATGATGGCAACGCTGATAACCGTGATCAGCAAGGAATTCAAAAAGGTTTTGATGAATTCAAGCTGATTGAATGCTTCAATATAATTGTCAAGATTGAATGCCTTAGGCAATTTCAGAACATCCGTGAATATTTCTTTCTTGGATTTCAAGGAGTTGACAATCATCAAATAAAAAGGTGAAAGCCATAATAGGGCGAGGATGACGCCGATGATCTCGATGATATAATATTTCTTTCTGCCCATTACATTTCAACCTCCCTTTTCTTGCTGAAGTAAACCTGTGTCAATGAAATGATCGCCACAATGACGAAGAAGATGACCGCTTTTGCTTGTGCATAAGCCATTTGGTTTTCACCGAAGGCCGTCTGGAAGATTTCCATCGCCACCATTTGCGTGGATTTGAATGGTCCTCCCCCTGTCAATGAAAGGTTCTGATCATATAATTTAAACGAATTTGATAATGTCAAGAACATGCTGACCGTGAAGGCTGGTGCAACCAATGGGAAAATGATATACCGGAACCGCTGAAATGCATTTGCCCCATCGATATCAGCAGCTTCCAACAGCTCCTGTGGAAGACCTTCCAAATAAGCGATGTAGATAACCATGATGTAGCCGGACATCTGCCAACTCATGAGAATCACCAGTCCCCAGAATCCTGTCTGAGTCGTTGAAAGCCATCCTTTTAATGCTTCGACACCAATTACGTCGCCAACGCTTGCAAAAACTTTGATGAAAATGAATTGCCAGATGAAACCTAAAATTAAACCACCGATCAAGTTCGGCATGAAGAAGATCGTTCTCAAGAATTTGCTTGTCTTAATTTTAGATGTCACCACTAATGCCAAAGAAAGTCCGATGACATTGATTAGAATGATTGAAGCGACAGAAAATTTGACTGTGAACCATAAAGATTTACCAAATTCATCATCATGAAGCATTTTTATATAGTTATCGAATCCGACGAAATTTCCGCTTGTGATCCCGTTCCAGTCTGTAAAGGAATAATAAACCCCGAATAAGAGCGGCACGATGACAACAAGTGTCAAAGCAATGAGAACAGGTGCGAGAAATAACCAATAGGATAGATCGCGAGTACGCATATGAATACCTCCAAAACATTTCAGTCTATATATCTGGATGAAAGGAACATTTATTAGCAAAACAAAGTAGCAGGAACCTCTTCTGCTACTTTGTTCACATTTCAACTATTCAATGGAATGATTATTTACGTGCAACTTCCCAAGCTTTTTGAGAATCTTTCACAACTTCATCCCAGCTTGCTTTTCCGCTTAGGTATTTTTGGATGTCCGCTCCGAGTGTGTCCATTCCCCACCCGCTTGGATAGCCCATGAATACCCAGCCGATTGTGTTTCCGCTTTGTGCATATTGATAGATTTCTTTAGAAATTGGATCTTGGATTTTATCCAGATCATATCCTTTGTATGCAGGAATGAATTTGAAATCTTGCAATACGGCTTTCTTTCCTTCGTCAGAAGTGTATAACCAATCCAAGAATTTCTTGGATTCAGCTACAACTTTTTTGTCTTTGTTTTTGTTGACTGCCCAGTACATTGGAATTCCTACAGGAACAGCGTCTTCTTTGTAGCCTTGAACCGGGATTGGCAGAAGTCCTACGTTATTTTGTGCAAGATCTTCATCGATTCCAGCGATAGAACCGTATACCCAGTTTCCTTGCTGAATCATCGCCACTTTTCCAGTGGAGAATAATTCTTCAACCTGCTGAGAGTAATCAAGGCTTACAGTCGGCTGTACAGAGTATTTATTTTGAAGATCGATGAAGTTTTTCATTGCATCACCATATTTGAAATCAACTTTTTTTGCATTGAATGCATTCAATACATTGTTATCAAATTCCGGTGCCAAGAACGCATTTGACAAATGTAAACCAGTTACCCAAGTTTCTTTTCCTGGGAGTGCGAATACTGCTTTGATGCCCAAATCTTTCTTTTGTGAATCCAGCTTTTCTACTGCCGCTTGCAGGCTGTTGAAGTCTTTGATGTCTTCAGGATTGATGCCTGCTTTTTTGAAGATCGCTTTGTTATAGATTAAACCGTAGCCTTCTTGGTTGTAAGGGACACCAAGCACCTTGCCATCTTTCTTAACGCCTTCAAGTGTTCCATCAAGCGCGTTTTCTGCTGCTTTCGTATCTGAAAGGTCGGCTAATTTCGCTTCCCAATCTTTTACGTCCTGAGGACCACCAACGTTAAAGATTGCTGGCTCTTTGCCAGAAGCAAATTTAGATTTTAAAGCGACACCGTAATCTTGGCCGCCTCCGACAGTTGTGATATTGATATGGACGTTTGGATGCTCTTTTTCATATTTCTTGACTAAATCTTCGAATTGCTTCTTGAATTCGACTTTAAATTGGAAAACATCCAAAGTTACTTCATCCTTGCCGCCTGAATTAGACGAACAACCTGTCAGCGCAACACTTAAAAGTAGTAATGCTGAGAAAATGACTGCTACTATTTTTTTTCCTTTCATCGTAAATCCCCCATTAAAATTTATTGAGTGCATCTTACGAAACCGTTTGCACAAAATAGCAAAAATGAGTGATGGGATTTTTATATTGGCTAAGTACACCTTTTTGTATCCACATCATACAAATTCTGCTATCTTTTCATTCAAGTTTTTATGCAATCGGGTGTGAAACCGTTTGCACTAACTTGACGAATTTAATATATCACATAATTTTAAACTTGTACAATAGAAAATTTTTAAAATATTTTTCAACGAAATATTGTCCCAGTGAAATGGTATAATTATGTTTAAAAACTAGATGTGGTGAACCTATGAAAAAATCCTTTATTCTTTCATTTATTGTTTCACAGACAATTTATATCCTGATGCTTCCAGTCATCATCCATTTATTCTCGTATATACATCCTGTTGCTTTTGCTGTCATATGGGCATTCTTGACCTTTACCGTCACCTTTCTGGTATTGTCAGTGCGCAACCACAAAATTGTCATCCCCTATTATTTGTTTTTCATCATCATGCTTATGTATACATGTGCATTGCTGGTGCTGCTATTCGTCCGGCCAAGCAACCAAAATTATGACAACTGGAACCTGGTGCCGTTTCAAACAATCAAGTTCTTCATATCAGGACGCGTTCCGCTCCTTGTGGAATTTTATAATTTGACCGCCAACGTCATTCTTTTCGTTCCATATGGAATCTTCCTATTAATTAAGAAATCCCGCGATGGATTGTCTTTATTCAGTCTAGTATTCTACCCGCTCACAGCGATTTCCATGATTGAAATCATGCAGCACTTGACACATAGAGGAAGTCTGGACATCGATGATCTCATCCTCAATATGTGCGGTGTATTTCTAGGGTTTGCGTTCTATCCGCTATTTAAGCGTGTAATCCAGATCAAAAAGAAAAAAACGAAAAAATGAAGCAGTTTGTCCAAGCATTTTCATAGCTCGTGAATATACTGAAAAAAAGCTTGAGACGAGGCTTTATTATGTTAGTCAAAAAAATCATATCAACCGGTTTGCGCTACAGGGGGATACCCTATGTATTCAATGCTCCTCCCTTTCAGGCCTCTACATTCGATTGCAGCTCATTTATCCAGTACATCTTTCAAAAAAATGGGATCAAATTGCCGAGGAATTCGCGCCGGCAATTTATGGCCGGCAAAAGAGTAGGATTAGAAAACATCCGGGAAGGTGATCTCCTATTTTTCACGACGGAATCAAGAAAACATAAAAGAGGCATTAAAAAAATCGGACATGTCGCCTTATACATTGGCCGCAATAAGATGCTGCATACCACCCGTGATGCCGGACTAGTCCATATCGCACCATTGGATGATTATTGGCGTTCCGTCTTCATAGGCGCAAAACGCATCATTTAAAAAGCAGTGAAATCATACATCTGATTTCACTGCTTTTGGATTAAATAAGCATATCATTTACTTATCTTTATTTATCATCAATGTTTATGAATACAGTTTTCGTGCTGTCCAGGATTCCATCTGATTTTAAGCCAACGACCCATGAATCGGATTGTTCATCGTATGCAAGGCGCCCAATGCCCGGGTTCCGGTTGTTTTTATTTTTTGCCAGTGCTTTTCGGACCACTTCAGATTCGGATAAATCCGCATTTTTCGGTTTATAATCAGGCAGCACAGTGACATACACCGCTGTCCCTCTTCCTGGGAGTGAATCCAGGATAAAACCGGTAGAATCAACGATGACCCGCTGTCCCTGCTTTAATTTTTTGGCTGCATCTTTAAATTTGTAAATGGTGGACCCGACCATAAAGTCCCCATCTCCAACGGAAAGGATGATCTGTCCTTTTTTTACCGGCTGATCCGTATATTTTTCCTTTGGATACTCGACATCCGGCTCCCCTTTTCTTGGAACCATCCGGCCTTGTTGTTTGAAATGAAATTTTCTGTCCGGAAATTGTTTACGAAGCATATCTTGTTGTTTTTTGGTGATGAAATTGTGGGCGATTTTCACGCTGCCATCAATTGTATTTACGCTCACTGCTGAAAAGGCTGAATTTAATTGAATATCACTATCTCTTTTTAAATCGTTGAGCGCTTTTACTACCTTGCTATTGAGTTGATTATTCTCTGCCATCGTATGAGGAGTGTAGAAAATGTAAATATACTTCGCATTAATCTCACCGGCATCGACTTTCGCCTGAAGACCATCAACAAGTTTTTTTAACTTGTCATCTGCTTTCTTGATTCCGATCCATAATCCAGCCTGTTTATCTCCACTCGACTGATTCTCAAAAAATATGACCCCTGCTTGATCGAACCCTTGATGGCTTCCATAAATTTTATTCGCCAAAGGAATGGCGATCTGTCCTTCCACTTGCTGGACAGATAAATCTTCTGCCAATTCTTTGGTCGCTTTGCCGTATACTCCTTCCTTAAACTCTTTTTCTTCCATGATCTTTGTAATGATTTCTTCTCTCTTAGCCGAGTTTCCCTTGTTTGGCTTTAATTTTGCAATGATCGGGCGTCCGCTTACGACCTTGATGGTGTTCCAGCCTGACTTGTTTTCAGGGCTTTTCGTATCCTTTTCTTGATTTGAAGCATCTGCGCTTTTCACTTGATGATCAAGCTCCTTAGTGCCGCATCCAGTCAAAACAAGACTCAAAACTAATATTCCTATGAATTTTTTCATCAAATTCCTCCATACTTTTATGTACTAATAGGACGGAACAGATGGATAAAGGTTACATATATATCTTATTTCAAATGAAAATCCACAAAATCCACATTATCATCACCCTATTTGTCCAAGCCTTATTTGTATAAAAGAATAGTATAGTGTGAGGACCTCTAACAGTTTTTTTTGGAAAGGAGGTGTTTAGATGATAGCGAGTCTTTCAAGTAATATTCCACGCACTGTGCTTGTTGGCCACCAGCAGGCTTTTAACGTTTGTGCAGTCACTTCCGGAGATCCTGATTTGCCTTCAAGAGTGGTTGTAACATTAGAAAAACCCTCTCAAAAAGATGATTTTGATTTATATATCAATGTCGGAGGAGAATTTATACCGATTGTATTCAATGACATCGGTATATTCATTTTTGAAGAACCTGTTTTAAATAGCTGTATTCTCTCATTTATCACGTTTAATAAAGCAGGAAAGTATCTATTTAATCTTGATTTGGTTTCTGATGAAGGAAATATACCACTTGCAAATCTGCCCATTCAAGTAAAGGCTGTTTAAAAATAAAAAGCAAGATTTTTAATAGGAGGTGAGAATGATATGTTTAGATTAGGAGACTATATTCGTGTCTATTCAGCAGGCAATACGATTGGTACGGGTATCTTTCTAAAGTTTGCAACCGAAGAAGAACTGCTTGCGCCAACATCGGCTCTTGTTTGGCTTGATGAGAGTGATTTGTCAATGCATGTAACGGACCTTGCCACAATCAATATTCAAAAGTTGAACTATTCAAACAAATAAGTACTGAAGGCATCACAGTAATACCATACCATGTCTAATCAGTCTTAAAATTATTTTATCGGGTGGAAATCAGTCTTAAAATTATTTTATCGGGTGGAAATCAGTTTGTTTTCCTTTCCACCCTTTCAAAATTACTAAGTTTTTTTATAATCATTAGATTGGGCTTAAATGCTCATGTGCCACTTTCCATACATGGTCTTGTTTTCTAAATACGTTTGTGCCTCTGCCTTTCCCTTCTCTTAAACTGCCTTCTATCATTCCTTGCCAGTGGAATTGATAGATGCAAACTGCACTGGTTTCGTCAACTGCAATCCACATGACATCATTCATCTTGTATACTTCTTCCTTGATATAACTCCAGGTCTTTTCGAAGTACTGTTTAAGATCATCCAGTCCCTTTACCGTTTCATCAGAAAAAAAATATACGGCGTCTTCGCTTATTAGTTTACATACATTATCAAAATCATGGGAATTCGTTGCCTTTTCATACATCGTCAAGGCTTCTTGTGGAGATGAAGCAAACATTCAATGACCTCCTTTTTCTACCGTTTGCTTTCCCATTGAAAAACCGGCAAATAAACTCCCTCCAAACGGCTCCAATACTTGATTGACGAATTCAATGACCGCATCCTTTTCCCCTGTCACGTAAAATTTATCGAAGGCATCAACAAATTGATGGGCAATCCCTTCATCGTGATTCCTTAATGCCCGTACAATCCATTTAGATGCTCCGATCCACTTCCTGTTTGTCCGCAAAATGAATTCATGAACTTGATCTGCAAGAGAGCTGGCAATGAAAATACTTTCCGATCTTTTATTCGATCCGATAAAGTCATCAAGCGCGTCGGTAATAAAATACTGTTTCATCTTGATGGTTTCATCCGTCCACGGTGCCGGTCCTTCATCCAAAATTCCTTCTGCCTGCTTCTTGATCATTTCCAGACCTGCAAAGTCTTTGATGATGATGCCTTCAGCCAACATTCTTTGCAATGATGGGCGGGCACGGTCATAATCGCTTTTAAAATATGCTTCATAGCTTGTCATCGAGTGGACAAACATTTCGATGGGCCATCCATTGAATATTACTGATTCACGATAGGCAGATTGCAAACCATCTACAAAAATCACAATATCCAGATCTGAAGTCTCTGTTTGCTCCCCTCTGACAACACTCCCCGCCAGCATAGCCCCGCTGCATTCAGAATATTGTTCGTCGATGAATCTTTTCGCTGCTTCCAGCGGCGACATTTTTTTCAAGAGCTCTTCCTCCTATCAAAATTTTATTAAGTAATAGTTTGTTAGATACTGCTTCCTTCATGAATTTATTGATAAAAACTTGCAATCATTTTTGCAGCCGGCAAAATAAATGCCTGTCCAAGCAGTGTTCCTAAAAACTTAGAGAGAATGAGCATGACAACAAGCGCCTTGACATCCCCATAAGGACGTTTACCGCGAAGTGCTTGATCGGTTATGATGGCTGATTGAGGGTCAACCAGTATCGTCAAGAGAATGGTGGCAACCCCATTAATCATTCCTGATGATGCCGATGCTGCCAATCTATGCTCCTCGCTGACAAAAAAGGCCGCATAATAAGCCGAGAGGACCCCGATTGTATAGATTGCGGTGATGAGTGTATTTAAAAGGAGGAATCGTTTGGGTATTTCTCGGTATCTCAATCTTGCAAGCATACTTTTCCTTGGCTTTGTCGTGGTTTTTACCATACGTTTTATATTGTGGACACTCAATGCTTCGACGACGATGGATGGAATCGATCCTTTAACTTCAAGACGGTCCACAGCTTTGGAAAAAACCTTCAAGAATGTCGGAATGAGGACAATGCCCAACAAAGTGCCTAGACTTGAAGCTAAAATTACGAGCCGGATATCATTTAACGGATCATCATGATGCAAAATTTTAAACCCAATCAACCCGCCGATTAAAGGCGCTTGAAACATATTGGCAGTACGGGATAGCAAGACAAAAATATTAAACAATGAAATCGATAAGGCAAATTTTCCGCTCTTTACGGAATTCAACCTCACTGAATAAGCTAGTGTATCAACGAAATGGATGATCATCGTCAGTGCAGTCAACTCGATTAAGCGAATATCCATTTTTGTTCTCCTTTGTTTATCGATTAAAATCTCTCAATGTGATGCACCTTGATCAACGCCATTTTTCCTGCCAATTTTTCTTGAGAATCCTATTTTCATAAATGGATGCAAGCTTCTGATCTTTGCAAAAATAGGGAACGGGCCGCACTTGCATGCTTAAGGCGTCTTCAACACCCCATGGGGCAGCAAGTTCGATTTCATCCCAATCATTCAGATTTAACCCAATCGCAGTTGCAGTTTCTGGGAACCTTGATATGGCATCAACTGAGCTTTTATATGGTTTCATTCCGTTAATGTGATGCATCCTTGCCTCGTTTTTCACCGACCAAGGAACACCTGGGAGCAATTCACTTAATCGTCTTTCATATGCCTTCTCGTATTTTTCCTCCAACCTATCTTCATCGAAAAAAATCACATCGATATTATCCAAAGGTGTCCATTCATAGAATCCGTGAAGCACATCCCAAATCTTCGTCCTGACAAATCCTGCGCATACCCACCAATCCGGCAGGTTCAGCTGCTGTACCTCTTGCAGGATATCCAAACACCATTCATCTTCTTTAAAGAAACTGATCACTTTCCCACGGTCACTCATTCTATTTCTCATACAAATACAGCCTTCCGTTTTTAGGATTCCTGATGGCTGGTCCACGATACCCCCTCATGCTCAATTCCTTTTGCATGTAGATCATCATGGCACCATGGCCGACAATCAAGATCTGTTCATGTAAGCTATTTTCCAATTCATCTAAAAAAACATTGATCCTTTGAATGATCAGGGGTTTTCGTTCGAGCTGGGAATGGTGATGGAGCAGCCAGGCTATCCGAAGGAGAATCGCCCACCCCCAAAATGGCAGTTTCACATTTCGTTTGAACAGCGGATACATTTTGATTTCCCGAATTGCCGGTTCTTGGATGATCCTTCCATCAAACAACGCCTCTGCTGTTGTAACTGCCCGGGGCAAATCGCTTGAGTAGCAGCACTCCCATTTAACATCGCCCAAGTGGACCTCACCTTTCTTCACTTCCGCCTGATCATATTCTGCAAACCAGGCCATAATATCTTCCTGTGAGACCATTTTGTTTTGAGGCTGATCGTGGAGTACTTTAAAATGGCGGACAAGACCAATTTTCATCTCCTTTCCCTCCCCATTTTATGTACTGTCTCCAGTGCCCAAGCCTGATGCTCATGGAAAAGCATTTTTTGTGCATCCTCTATATTCATCCATTGAAGTTCATGATCAGGTTCAATCGGATTGGTCACTTTTTCTCCTAAAGATGCCAGATAAAAAAATCCGATGCTTTTCATTGCTTCCCCTTTTGAAGAAAGAAAATATTGATCTGCACTGCCAATGAATGTGGCGATTTCAATCTCGTGGCCCAATTCCTCCAGACATTCCCTTGCTAAGCAGATATATTGGGTTTCACCTTCTTCGATTCCGCCGCCAGGCAAAAAGAATCGTCCGCTTCCAGTTCGGACAATTCCTGCCTTTTCACTTTTTTGATCCAAAACAACCGCATAAACACCGTGTCGTTCTCGATATTCAACTTCCTTTTTTTTATTCCCAAATACTCTTTTCATTACTTACCCTTCTTTTCTTAACAATTTCACGAATTTCCTCTTCCCGACCTGAATGACCATTCCTTCAACTACAATCAAATTTTGGTGGATATCCTTTATTTTTTCCCCGTCGATTTTCACTCCGCCATTTAAAATCATTTTCCTTGCCTCCCCTTTGGATCTAAGCAGCTCCAATTCTACCAGCAAGTCAATGACCAGTACCTCCCCATCAAAATCCACTACTACAACAGGGATCTCATCCGGCATTCCGCCATTTTGGAAAACAGATGTAAAGTGCTTTTCAGCTTCGGCAGCAGCCTCATTCCCGTGATACATGGCAACAATCGTTTTGGCCAGGAGCATTTTAGCATCGCGTGGATGGAGCGTCCCATTCAGTAGATCCTGTTTGACTGTTTCCTTTTCTTCAACAGTAAGGTCGGTTACAAGCTCGAAGTATTTTATCATCAGATCGTCCGGAATTGACATGGTTTTACCGTACATCTCATGAGGCTTTTCATCGATTCCGATGTAGTTATGCTTCGACTTCGACATCTTTTCCACCCCATCAAGCCCTTCCAGCAATGGGAGAAGGATGACAACCTGTTTCTCTTTGCCGAAATGGTCTTGTAAATGTCTGCCCATGAGGACATTGAAATGCTGATCTGTCCCCCCAAGTTCGACATCGCTTTCCAGCATGACCGAATCGTATCCTTGCATAAGCGGGTAGAAAAATTCATGAAGCGAAATCGGTTTTCCCTCCGCCAAGCGGTTGGAAAAGTCATTTCTCTCCAACAAACGGGCTACTGTGATACTTGCGGCAAGATGAATGATATCTTCAAGTTTAAGTTCCTTAAGCCACTTTGAATTGTAGTGGAGCTCCACTTTGCTCATATCAAGAACTTTCCCGAATTGTTCAAAGTAAGTCATCGCATTATGCTTGACTTCCTCGTCGGTAAGCTGCTTCCTTGCTGCCGTCTTTCCTGTTGGATCACCTATCTTTCCCGTGAAATCCCCGATGATGAGCTGGATGATGTGGCCATTTTCCTGAAACTGCTTCAATTTATTCAACACGACTGTATGGCCGATATGCACATCTGGAGCGGATGGATCAAGGCCCAGCTTGATTTTCAACGGTTTGTCCGTCAAAATGGATCGCGCCAGCTTTTGTTTCAATTCAATCGAAGGAATGATTTCTTCCACACCGCCGGCATAGATTGAAAACTGCCTTTCCAATTCTTCTTTTTGCTCAGCCGAAAGCTTTTCAAATATGTTTTCCATTTCCAATTCCTCCTTTTAAAAATAGGCCATATCAAACCTTGGTGTTGATATAAGCCTGTTTCCAGCTGTTGATTGGAGTGCAAGTCGTAGACTCCGGCGGGAAAAGCGGAGTCAGGGAGACCCTGGAGGGGCTACGCGGATGTTCGATTAAGTTCGGCACGTCCTGTGCCAACATCGAACGACCTCACTTCCTGTGAGGCCCGCGGAAAGCGAAGACTTGCACGGAAATCAACCGTTATATTTAACAAAGCCTAAAAATAAAAAAAACGCCCCTATAAAAAGGGACGTGGCTGTATCACGCGGTACCACCCTCGTTGAAGAAATATTCTTCCACTCATAGGATAACGGATCGACCGTCCCTTGCTACTGCAATGTTCACAAAGGATGTTCAAGAAGGTAATTCACGCTTATTTATGCGCCGATTCTCAACAGCCATCGGCTTTCTGTGCCAGGGAAATAAGCAGCTACTTGCTTCCATCAATACATAGAACAATATTCTTTTGTTATTTTTTTCTAAATGCAATTAATATTACGAATATTTTAGCTGAATCTAATCCTAAAAACAAGAAATATTTACAATTTCACGTTACAATATAATTGACTGCTGTCCATACATATATAAAGGAGTGAAGGGAATGAAAGAAATCGATCGCATTTTGGACCAGCTTGAAGCTTCCATGAACGGAAATGCTTGGCACGGTCCTTCCTTATTCGAACTCTTATACGAAATTGACGCTGAACGCGCTGCTGCCTATCCCTGTACATCCGTCCATTCCATCTGGGAAATCGTCCTCCATCTGACATCCACACACGAACTGGTGATCAAGCGGCTTCAAGGGATCGATGCTGTATCAAATGAAAAAGATGATTGGCCGTCAGTTACATCGATTACAAATGACTCTTGGGAAGAAGATTTACAGCATTTGAAGGATCTTCACCTTCAGCTGTTGACTGAGATCCATCGATTAGCCGACACAGAATTGGACAACCCCATTGTTGAAGGGTTTTCCACCATCTACCGCACGCTGCACGGCGTCATCCAGCATATCCTATACCATACGGGACAAATAGCCATACTAAGAAAGCTCACCATAAATGATTAAAAGCCAACCCTGTACTTCGGAGTGATCAAAAAATGATATCAAATTCCAGCAACCCATATATTAGACGAATCGTACTCAAACAGGATGAAATCGAATCATACTCTGAATACCCATTCCACCTACCTGTGCTGCAAAAGCTTCATGAACTTGATTTGCACCCAAATGTCACCATTTTCATGGGCGAGAATGGAATGGGTAAAAGTACACTTTTGGAAGCGATCGCCATTGCTTCAGGATTCAATCCTGAGGGCGGCACGCTTAATTTTTCATTTTCCACATTCTATTCCCATTCCATTCTTGAACGCTATATAAAAGTCATCAAGGGGGCAAATAGACCAAAAGACGGCTTTTTCCTTAGGGCTGAAACGTTTTACAATGTCGCTTCAAAAATTGAGGAGCTCGACCGGGAGCCGCTCGGGGGAAAGCGGATCATCGATTCTTATGGCGGCCTATCCCTGCATGCCCAGTCGCATGTAGAATCTTTTTTCTCCCTATTTTCAAACCGATTCGGCGGAAACGGCCTCTACATTTTGGATGAACCTGAAGCCGCTTTGTCTCCATTGCGTCAGCTTTCAATGCTGTGCCGGCTGCAGGAGCTCGTTAATAAGGATTCACAATTCATCATCGCCACTCATTCCCCGATCCTTATGGCTTATCCAGGGGCAAAACTCATTGAACTGACAAAGGAAGGGCTTCATGAAACAGTTCTCGAAGACACGGGGCATTATCAAATTATGAAGCAATTCTTCCATGACAAAGAGAGGATGCTGCACCATCTTCTTCATGAGGAAGAGTGAGCAATCAGAGATTTGAATAATCCCTTTTTCTTGAATAAATTGATAAAGGGTCTTTGTTTACATAATATTTTTATAGTAAATGTCTATAGCATTCAGATTTATAAATTCCCAAATTCCAAACAAATTCATTAGGCATTTCCGGGCTTGGGTTCCGTTTGAGTTTTCAGCCTTTGAAAACGGGCGGTATTTCGGGCTAATTGCTACCATTTCACCTTCCTCTCTGTGGAAACGGGCACGATTTCGAGCTGCTAGTAACCACCTCGCATTGATCAAAAAAAACCTATTTACAAATGCCAAAGCATGAATCCAAGGATTAAAAAGATTGTCAAAAATCCTCCCAGGACTACTTGATTATGGATGTCCTTTTTATTGGACAACTTTTGAAGCATTGCCGTTAAATTCAAAAACCATAGCAGTCCGATTAAAGGAATCAAAACGATGAAATAATCCATAAAATATCAACCTCTTCCTTCCTCATACTAAAACAGGCTGCTAGGATTTCCCTAAACAGCCTGAGATCAATGTTTATCCTTCTTTTTCGATTTCCATGATTTCATCTTTTACGAATGCCATCAGTTCCTTCACCATCTCTGCGGAAAAATCAAATCGGATGCCTGCCACTTCGTATACTTCCTTTAAGGATTTCGTATTGCCAAGCGCCAGTGCCTCTTTATAATTGGATAGAGTTGCTTCTGGATTATCTTTGTATTGCTTATACATTTGAAGTGCACCAAGCTGTGCGATAACATATTCAATGTAGTAGAACGGGACCTCGAATATGTGAAGGACAAACAGCCACCGTGACTCTCGCACATAATCATATCCATCCCAGTCAATGACACCCGCATCGAGCATTTGACTGATTTCAAGATATTTTTGCATTCGCTCTTCCTTTGAATGGTCCGGATTTTCGTACATCCAATGCTGGAAGAGATCGATCTTTACGCCCTCCGGCAGGAATTTGACCGTATGTTTGAGTTGATCAAGCTTTGCTTGCTTTAAATCCTCTTGATCGGGATAAAATAGGTGCCATTTATCCATCGTCAGCAATTCCATCGTCATGCTGGCGAGCTCCGAGGATTCCATCGGTGTATCCCTGTAGTAGGATAAATCGATGGAGCGTTTGAAATCGTTATGTATGCAGTGTCCCATCTCATGGAAAAGCGTCAGCATATCTGAATGGGTCCTTGATGCATTCATGAAAATATAGGACAGCTCAGAAACTGGGAGGGGAGTGCAAAAGCCTCCAGGAGATTTATTTTTCCTATTCTCCAAATCAAGCATGCCTTTCTTATTCATGAGAATGATCAATTCAGAAAAGCGGGGATCGATTTCGCCTAATACAGTAGAAGTCTTTTCAATTAATTCTGGAATATCTTTAAAGGGGCGCAGTGGACGCTGATCTGCAGGAACTGCTTTTATATCGTAGGGCCGCAGCTTATCCACACCAAGTGCTGTTTTCTGCTTTTCCTGGATTTCCTTCAGTAACGGCAGCGCATGTTTTCGAATCGATTCTGCCAGCTCTTTGCAGTCCTCTGGCGTATAGTCGAAGCGCTCATATTTCTTGAACATATAATCCCGATAGTTTTTCAGCCCACTATTCTCCGCCTTTTCTTTTCGAATGACAAGGAGCTTGCTCATGATCTCCTGCAGCGGATCTTTAATCTCCAGCATCGATTCGGATATCAAGCTATACGCTTTTTTCCGAATTTCCCGATTGGGATCTTCCAAGAACGGAGTAAGCTGTGTAAGCGTCATTTCATTCCCGTTCCAATCCACCGTCAAGCTCCCGGTCAGTTCAAAATATTGCGTTGCCAGCTTATCCTCTTCGATTTCCAGCTCGACATTTTTTTCATTAAAAAGTTTTTGGGCCATCGACTTGCTGTGAATGAAGCGGCCATATTCTTCTTGATCAAGGTCATCTTTGAATGGTGATGCAAGAAATTTCTCATCGATTTTAGATTCGTATTTCTTGACCAACGGGGCAAGCTTTTCCTGATCATATTCAAAAGCCTTTTTTGCTGCCTCATCTTGATTGTAAGCCTGAAAATCAATATAATGTCCGTCCATTGCCTCGCCCAGTCCATCATATAAATCTGATACGTCAATGAGCCATGATTCAAGGGAAGTGGCTGAATCAATCTCTCTCTTCAAAAGTTCATCAAAATACCCCTTTACTTTTGTTTCGCTGCTCAAATCAAATTTTTCAATGTATACCTTTTCCATGGTATCCCCCTTTTTTCTATCTATTTCTGATAAATATGAACCTTGAAATCTTTCTGAGTCGGGTCCCAATCCATGACAGCACTCGGTTCATTTCGAGCCATGATATTGATGCTGATAGGTACGTAGTTTGGAATGACTTCTGATCTGATTTGACTTCCGATATATTGGGAAATCGCCACCGCTTGGGGCTCATTCAACACCGGCGCCTCGATTTTCAAATCCAGATCCGTCAAATTCTGCTTAACGAACAGTGCCTTGCCTATGAACGTCAATCCCAAGCTTGGGAACCTTTTTTGGAGGTCATCCTTAAAATATCCCAACACATCCGATGTCCGTTTGTCCATCTTTTCCAACTCACCAGATGGAATCAACACATATTTTCGGTCGACTTTCTCCCAATCACTGATACCGTTCGCACCAGCATCGACATACGTCTTTTCCAAGTATCTGCCGGGAACAGGACTGCTGCTCTCATTTTGTTCATACAACCCTACCATGATCGGAACATTCGGAACCGTTTTTTCATTGCGGATCATACTGATAAAATTCTCTGCAATCTTTTCCCCTTTTTCCTTGACGACGTCCTTTTTATCCGTTTCATCCGGATCTATCTTCACTTGAGCCCGATGTGTCAAACCACTACTGTCGATAAAACGGATATAATCGACTTTATTGAGGACAATTGAAAAAGAAATCCCTTTTATTTTTCCTTTCTGATCGACAAAATCCTCCTCGATAATATCAGACAGCACCTTTGGATATTTTTTTTCGGCCTCGAATGAATCTTTTTTCGCCTTCATTTCCGTGTTCAACCCTTTTGGATTATCTGCCGACTGCCGGCCCAAAAGTTTATTGAGTTCGCTTTCCTTCAAATACTGACCTTCATGAAAATAATAATTGTCCACATCAAAATAATCCTTGGACAGCTCCATCAACCCGAAGTGAAGCTCCTTTAAATCCAATGGATTATTTACATTTTCAGAAATATAATTATTCTTTTTATCCGCATTCGCTGGACGCTTATATTTATAAGAAGGTGAACCTTGCACAACGATCGATGTATCCTTTTTCGAATCCTGCGATTTTTCAGACTTGTGCAAATCACAACCCGCCAACATTACTGATACCATCGTCAACCCTAAGAAAAACTTCCTCATTACACTTAAAACTCCTTTATCGAACGCTGATAGAATATGTACCTATTTAAAGTACCACAAATAACCTCGATTGTTGCAATACTTTTGAAGAATTCGATAGATTGTAAAAAGTGAATGACCTCCATAGCAGGTTGGAAGAAAACTTTACGATAACATTTCTGTTTTGCAGGCGGGCCGGAAGCATCCGTTGAGCTGGAGTCTATGACTTGCACTCCAATCCAACAGTTGGCGACGGTAAGTTTAATAAATAAAACAAGAAAAATGATCAAATTCAATTTTCATACTTTTATATTCAGAAATTCCAGTGCCCTTTCCAAATCGACATCCCGTTCGATATGTTCTGGCGTCCATTTGATATAGATCTCAGGCTCGACCCCTTTTCCATGGACAGGTGCCATTTTTGTTTTCTCAAGCACCCTCGATGGTTTGATGCGTAGCCCATGTGACATACCGAGAAACTTCAGGATCGGACCCGTACAAGAACATATCCTCTACATCATTCAAAGTGATTTTCCTAAGGCGAAGCCGAGCAGTCTCCAATTCAGGCAATGCCTGATAAATTTCTTGCACATTCAACATACTAATCCCCATCTTCCATAGCTGTCAGTGTCAGACAACTTTCTTGTCTCCTTAGTTTGAGTGTATAGTACAGCCATTCCCCAGTTGCGATCAGTGCAATATAGGCCACCAACAAAATCTTTCTTTCTATAGATACACCCCAGAGCATAGTAATTAACAGAACTAAGAGCACGCCGATAATACCACCTTTTTTCGATCGTTTTGCCTTATGTTGATAATAAGATAGTGTGTCGTCAAAATTATCATTCCGCCTGCCCCAAAACACACCAGAAACAGCGCCAGCTACGATCCCCACAAAGCCGACCCAGCTCGAAATCTGCTCTTCCATGATGATAGTAAACCCAAGAAACATCACAATATCCATCATAATTTCAATAATGATTCGTTTCTTCCTTCCCATTACAGTCCCCCTAAAAGACCTTGTTCCATTGTTTTCGCTCTTCCCTTTTCCATCTCAAATAGCTGTATGTCATTTCAAAAAATGCAAATCCGAGCAGAAATACGCCGGCCATAACTTGCTTTTCCACGCTGAAATGAATGAGGACAACCCCGTATAAGACAGCTAAAAGCAATGGATACAGCCAAAATTGCTGCTGGAGATGCATTTGATAATATTTCACCGTTTTCACCCTCGGTCCAGAAACAAATTCTCGGATAATGGCCACTATTGACAGCCCCGCTATTAGGACCCAATTAAGCATGCTCTTATCTAAAATGAAGCATAAACCGATCAGGATGACAGCGAGTTTCATTCCTTCCAGGCATTTTAATATAACGATTCCATTCTTGATCATTTCACTTCATCCTCATCAAATCTTTTCCATTTTTTCAAATGATAAAAAATCATTAGCAAATAGATGGATAACGAGTAGATTACCGCTGCATATCGCTCTGCAATTGTCACGTCAGACAATTGAAAAATCCAATAGATTAATAAAAACACCGATGCTGCAGACCAAATCTCCCTCCTCAATTTCCTTTTCGTTGACCTTCGATGAAACTCGACATCATGATGGTCCCTAATTTGACCAATCAGCACAGCAAATAAAATGAGGATTGCCCCAACAAATGAAAAGGTTGAAGTTTCACCGAGAATGAACATCAAACCGATAAATGCAGCCGCACTCGTAATCGGCAGTACAACAAATTCCCATTTTTTATACATCTCTTTTCATCCCCTCAAAACACTAATACTTATTTGTACGTAAAACATTGGAAAAAGTTTCAATTAATACGTTGCATCGACTGAATCGAAGGTGCAAAGGTCAATAGTTCTTCAGGTACAAGCCTCAACCCTCCGCTGATAAAATCAGACCACGGCTTCCACATCACCTTAAAACAATCACCACTGTCCTCGATTCCTTCAAAAGCAGGGATTTCATAAAATGTGTCATCAATAAAAATAGCATCATAGACTTGGACGATCTCATGCCCAACCTCGCCGTTGTAGGTGAAAATATTTTCGATTGTTCCGAGGAATTCCAAGTTATCTATTGAAGCATTTATTTCTTCCTTCACTTCCCTCTTTAAAGCAGCGCTGCTCTTTTCACCGTATTCGATCCCACCACCGATGGGTCTGTAAAAATAACTATTATCCGCTGGATCAATGCCTTCTGCGACTAATATCTTGTCGTCATAGCGAAATAAACAGATGACGATTGGCCTGATGATTCCTTTCCTCATCAAAATCCCCCTATTAATTCTGGTATAATTTTCTCATTCTAACTATTGCATAATTAAATGTAATTTTGAAGGGTATTTTTCTGAAAATTCCTATTCTTAACATCGAATGCTTTCAATGTCCAAACTTTTGATGAAAAATTCAAAGAAACAGCTCATTGGCTTTCAAACAGTGAAAAGCGTAATATGAGAGACAAGAGAACCGATAGGAGGAGAATCGATGAAAATTTCCGGGAACACAGTTTTGATCACTGGCGGGGGATCAGGCATAGGAATGGCCCTTGCAGAGCGATTTTTAGAGACTGATAACAACGTGATCATTGTTGGGAGACGTGAAGAAAAGCTCAAGGAAGCAAAAGAAAGATTTCCTCAGCTTCACTATCGCGTTTGCGACGTTTCGAAAGAATCAAATCGCATTTCCCTTTGTGAGTGGGCAGTTTCAGAATTCCCTGACTTGAATATTTTGATCAACAATGCCGGAATCCAACAACGGATCAATTTGTTGAAGCCGCAACAGGATTGGGACTATTATCAAAAAGAAATTTCTATCAATGTTGGTGGCCCGATCCACTTAACCATGCTATTGCTGCCACACCTTATGAAAAAGGAAAATGCAGCAATTTTGAATGTATCATCCGGCCTGTCTATTACACCAGGAGCATGGGTGCCGATCTACAGCGCGACAAAAGCTGCCCTTCACTCATTTACACGTTCGCTCAGGCTGCAGCTTGAAGACACAAATGTCAATGTCATCGAAGTACTCCCGCCAGCTGTCAATACCGATCTAGGCGGAGTCGGATTACATACATTCGGTGCGCCGCTTGATGACTTTGCAAATTCCGTCTTCTCTGAAATTCGCGAAGGAAAGAATGAAATCGGCTACGGAGACTCTAAAAAGCGACTCCGAGCCACGAGAGACGAAATCGATGAAGGCATGATGCAAGCTTGGAAAGGATTTCTAAATCGAAATCCAGATTTCAAAGAATGAAAAAAATCCAGCCCCCATCAATTTGGGGCTGGATTTTTTGATGTTGTTCATATAAAAGATGAACCTATTGTACATTTTTAAAAACCTATCAGGATTATGGTGACGGGTTCTCCTTTGGAGTACAAAACAGAAAAAAACAATGCAAATAGCAAGCTAATTCGCATATGAATCAGCTTGCTTATTTTTGTTGTTATATCAAGGTTTATTAGATTTTCATGTCCGAGTTAGCATCCCAATTCGCACACGTTTTATCAAGTGGACAATAACTATTGTCAAGCTGCGTCTTGATTTGCGAATTCACTTGTTAAAAGCCTTTCCAATTTTGACGAAAGAGGATTAATAGACAGCTAAATCGAATTTATTATAAGCAACAAACGAGCAGGAATGTGGAAAAAAAGTTTAATTATGAGGAGTGGGATAAAGTTTAATAAAATTAAGGAGCTGGACGATATTTCAGAACAAATTGAAGAACGACAAATACAAATTAACATTTGGGAAGACAAAGACCTTGATTTACTTGTTAAATTAAACGCTCCAGAAATGATGGAACATTTAGGAGGGGCTGAAAGTAATGAACAGGTTCTAAAGCGTCACAAAAGGTATCTTGAGCTTGGTGAAAAAGGGAAAGTGTTTAGCATCACCCTCAGTCCTGATATTGAAGCGGTTGGTTCAGTTGTATATTGGCAATCAACTTGGAATAATGAATGTGTTTATGAAATTGGATGGAGCATACTACCACAACTTCAGGGGAAAGAGAAAGGGAAAGCAACACATGCCGTTAGACTAGCAATTAATGAAGCAATCAAGGAAAGAAAATATCGATACATACACGCTTTCCCTTCAGTTGAAAATCCTGCTTCAAATGCCATTTGTCAAAATCTCAGCTTTTCATTAATATCAGATTGCAAATTTTAGTACCCACCAGGTAATTTCATGCATTGCAACAATTGGCGTATGGACATAAGTAAATAATAATTTTGATTTTCTTCAACACTCGGGTGCGATTCTCTATGTTTTTTAACTTTTATTACTCCAAAAGAGAACCCGTTAAGCTCATGGTGTCCGGTTTTTTAATGGATATCATCTTTTGGGGGCACCATTCAGCATGTTTGATTCATGTTTTTCTTACTTTACACACTGATCCGCCGGCATCAAAACGGGGTCTTGATGCCCGTTTTTCATGAACATCCACTTTTTCGGGCATCATTCAATCGATTTGATTCCTTTTTTCATGCTTTAAACATAGATTCGGGCGTCAAACCCGAACTTTGATGACCATTTTCTATATATTTCTTCTTTTTCAGGCATCAAACTGCCCTCTTGCTTCCCGTTTTCTCGCCATAAACATAGATTCGGGCTTCAAACAATTTGTCTACATCAATCTCTATAATGTAGTCACCAAATCATATCATCCGAGATTCAAGCCATCTACCATACCGCGAAAACTCCCAGCAGGATAATCGTCGCTCCTGCTAGTTTATTGACCCATCCTAGATATGGTGTAATTTTCTTCCTGAACACGCTGATTCCCACTGCAAGGATGAACCACCAGCTTGTTGCGCCCAAAAACACCCCACTGATCAATTCAATCGCAGTAAAAGTAGTTCCTGAGGTCTTGTCGAATCCAAGCCCAGTGAACATCGCCACAAAGTTCAGGATGGTGATTGGATTTGTGATCATTAACAGGAATGTAGAACCAAACATGCTCCATCGGCTGTCTCCCTTTAAATGTGCTGCGTTTTCCGGAAGTTTCTTCAGAAAGGTTTTAATTCCTATATACAGTAAAAAAAACGACCCAATGATTTTCAGCCACTCCTCCTGATTCAGTAACAATGCTGAAATCACGGAGAAACCGAATGCAGCGATGCTTGCATAAATGACATTGGCGGCAACAGCTCCAAAACCCGTCAGGAATCCTGCACTTCTACCTAACGCCAAAGTCCGGTGGATGCACAGCAGCCCGATCGGACCGACCGGTGCAGAAACCGAAAATCCCAATAAATAGCTCTTTACGAATAACATAAACAACATCCTCTCCAAGAAAAAAAACCTTCCATCCCTGTAAAAAGGGACGGAAGGTTGATTCATTTCCGCGGTGCCACCCAGATTGTCGTCATACGACCTCTATTATGAGTACAGTCATACCCACCCAGCTGTAACGGGCCGGATCCGTCTAATCCTACTATCGTAAATACAAGTTCGGTCAGCGACTCCAAGGTGTTTTTCATATATACCCTTCCACCAGGCTCCCACCTCCCCCGGCTCGCTATGGGTGACAGTATATACTACTTGTCCTTTTCTTTGTCTTTCTTGGGTTCTTTTCATAAAAATTAGCTTCAGTCAAACAAAAGTTAATCAAGAAAAATACTCATTTTAAAAACCTTTATTTATCAAAAATCTTACCATAATGCACTGGGATGTGGAATGAGTTTTCCAAAAATGCCGAATCAGATTCACAAACTGGAATATTAAGGATAAAATTAAAACAGAAATGAGGTGGGTCAATTCATTACAGGTACGTTTCGTCAATATTTTGTGTTATATTACTCTCTTTTACTTATCCTCGCGATTCTTTTTTTGTATTTTCATATTTATCCAACCGGCTGTACCTACGAGCTTAATGAGGATAAAAATCTTGTGATTTATTCAAATGGGGTATTTCATAAAGAGGTCCATTCAGTCAACGTTTCATCCTTAAAGGCCAGCAACAAATTGAACATTGCTTTATTAGGTGAGAACATCCATGACTTGCGAAGAAAATGGGAACTCCTCATCTTCCTCATCCCTCTATTCATTACCACTTTGTTTTGGCTTTTTAAGCCTGCAGACCGACCTTTAAATTCTACATTTTTTGCTACCTTGTTAAATATCCTGGTTGCAGGAGTGATTATTTTATTCATTTACGGGTTTTCACATCAGGCATACGGAGCATCCACTTATATCCATTCACTTAAGTAAAAAGATGCCGCCATCATTCAGTGGGGGCATCTTCCTTATTATTCAATAACCGGAGTCGCTTTTCCTTCCGCCCATTGGACAATGAAGGAGCGCTGGCGCGGATTCAGATTATCAGGAAGTTCTGTTGGCCGAAAAAATTTATGCTCTCTTGCTTCGCTTCCTTCCTGTTGGAGCGATCCAGTATACTCTTTTGCATGAAAAATAATTTGGACACTGTACATTTTGTCGCCATTGGGATATTGAACAAAACAACTATCCCCGGAATAGATTCCAAATAACTGAAGTGCTGAAGCCGTTAGTCCAGTTTCTTCATTTAATTCCCTAAGCGCAGTCCCTTCAAAGGTTTCACCCATTTCCATGACGCCGCCGGGAATGCCCCAGCAATCTTCATCTGCTCGATGCTGAAGCAGAATTTTGCCCTCATTTTCAAGAATGATCCCGCATCCTGCAGTGAATAGTGTTTCATTCCCTATCATTTTTCTCATTTGTTTAATGTAGTTCAATTGATTCCCTCCTAATTCCCAGTACTGTCTATTCGAGGTTCCATGGTTAAAATCCTTTTTTAAAATGAATTTCATTATTTTAAATAGCTCTTTTTGAAAAGTGTGCTGCTATTCATTAAAGATTGTGTAAGGTTGATTTTTCGCTCCAGGATACTCGCTTTCCGAGGGGCCTCACAGGATGTGAGGTCGTTGGATGTTGGCACACGACGTGCCGAACTTAATCGAACATCCGCCCAACCTCTCCTCCCTTCGTGTGGGATTTTTATCCCCCTCATGCCATCCCTCCTGATCGCCATTCAATCAAAATCGAATATATGCTGAAAACAGCAAAACATGCTTTAACACAACTTATAAAAAAACCCGAACAAATCCGAATTCTAATGAAAGATTTCGAATAATTGTTCGGGTTCTTCTTAGACTAAAACACTTTAGTCCCAGCCTCATGAAGTTATTCCGCTAGGTTTGGCGGGGTTTTCTTGAGGAAGAATGAAAGAAGTATTCCGACTATCGCAATGATCGTTGCAACGAAAAATGCACGGTCAATTCCGTGGATCATAGCGTCGGACATGATTTTTTGCTTTAATTGTGCGGCAGGGACTCCCTTATAGTCAGCCATGTTTGGATCGAAATTCTTGGTCGCATTGGACATGACCGTCACAAGTAATGCAGTCCCGATCGATCCTGCAACGGTACGCATTGTATTGTTCATCGCAGTCCCATGCGGAAGAAGCCTTTTTGGCAGCTGGTTCAATCCTGCTGTGGATACCGGCATCATCACCATGGAAATCCCCATCATCCGGATCGCATAAATGATCAAAATGAATGTGTATGAAGTGTCGACAGTTAGGTCTGTATATTGATACGTCGTAGCAGCAACAATCGACAGCCCCACTACCGCGAGCCAGCGTGCCCCGATTTTATCAAAGATCTTTCCAGCAATCGGAGACATGATTCCCATCACCACTGCCCCCGGCAGTAGAAGCAAACCTGATTCGAACGCCGAAAAGCCACGCATGCTCTGCATATATATAGGAAGCAGCAGCTCTGCTCCAAGCATCGCCATCATGACAATCATCGTTGTCGTAGAAGCAATCGCAAATATTCCGTGTTTAAATACCCTGAATTCCAAGATTGGTTGTTCCAATTTGAATTGTCTTAGGATGAATACAATAAGGGAAATGGCTCCGATAATGACGGACACGTAAACCTTTGCATCATCCCATCCATCGCTTCCGGCCGTACTGAGCCCGTATAATAATCCGCCAAAACCGATTGAAGATAATACAATCGACAGTACATCAATTGTAGGATTTGTTTGCTTCGTCACATTTTTTAATGCAAAAATACCAAAGATGATTGATCCGATTGCAATCGGCAAGATGACGAAGAAAGGCACACGCCATGTATAATGTTCAACGAGCCAGCCTGATAATGTTGGGCCGATCGCCGGTCCAAAGGCAATGACCAAACCAGCCATTCCCATGGCTGCTCCCCTTTTTTCTGGTGGGAATACCATCAATAACACCGTCTGCATGAGCGGCATCATGATTCCTGCGCCGCCAGCCTGGACGATCCTTCCTGTCAAAAGCACCGGGAAATTCGGTGCAAGCCCAGCAATCAGGGTCCCAGTTGTAAAAAGTCCCATGGCAATAAAAAAGAGCCTTCTTGTCGTAAATGTTCCTATCAAAAACGCTGTTACCGGAATCATAATCCCATTGACAAGCAAGAAACCGGTCATAAGCCATTGAGCAGTATTAGGCTCGATTTTCAAATCATCCATAATGGTAGGAAGTGCAGTATTCAATAAGGTTTGGTTTAAAATTGCAACAAAAGCACTGACTAATAATACAGCAACAATGGCAATTCTGTTATAATCTTCCTGTGGTTGTTGTTTCGCTTCAGCCATTTCTCACACTCCAAGTAAAATAATATTTATATCGTTTCATAGTTTAACCATCATCGAGCAAAACCGAAGGGTCAATCCGATATTTTGGAGTATAAATGACCAGACAGTCATTGTCAAACATTTAAATTTAATAAAACAACAAAATTCAAACGGTTGACATATCTTCTTAACCCATTATCCATAAGGAATCTAATCAGAAACCAAACCTGAAAGTGACCCATCGGTCAAATAATATTTTTTTACCAGCTACATACTTAGCCGGTACTCATCATATCAAGATAAATACTGTATTGTCATTTTAAAAGCTTGAACTCAAGGAGGAATAATGAAGAATTTCATTCTGTTATTAGGACCTGCAATCATGATCTTTATTGGTCTTCAGCTGTTTAATAGTGTTCGCATCACATTTTGTTTATTTTATGGCTGGCTCCTGGTCATTCCAATGTCGATAAAAATTACTATCTGCAAAGAAAAGAAAGTATCATTATCGTCATCGATAATACTTGGAACTGTAAGCGGCCTTCTTTGCGGAGCAGCGTTTCTTATTACGTGTTCTTTATTTTTGACGAAATTATTTGATCTGGAATCATTAAAATCGCAGCTCATTGAATGGAATTTTTCCGGTTCACATGTATTCTTGCTCGTATTCATATTGGTATTCATCAATCCTCTTTTGGAGGAAATGTATTGGAGAACTTTTATGCTGAACATGCTAAAAGAAACAATTGGGCCGGCAAAGTCCATATTGGTAACAGCTTTCTTTTATAGCCTTTACCATTTACTTTCGCTTATCCCCATGTTTGTGTGGCCATTTCCCATCGTTGCAGCGCTTCCTGTCTTCCTGGCAGGTGTATTATGGGGGATATTCAAAGAAAAAACCGGTACAAACACTGCGTCCATCATCAGTCATATTTTTGCTGACCTAGCCATTATGTTCGTCTATTTGCTTTTTATTCGCTGATTGAACCATCCAATATGTGAAAATTTCAAATAAATTACCGATAAATTAATTAATAGATATAATAAAGGGGTATTGACATGTCATCAAAATTACAAAGTATATTGAACACAGTGGATATTCTACAGAAAACGTTCCCGGAAGATGTTTGCATCATCGTAGCTGATACAGAAAATGTACTCACCATCCTTCAAGGCGATAAAATTAAACTGCCGGTCAATCCCGGCGATCATATCAGCAAGTATCGCGGTACTGTTACTGAAACAGCATTGCGAACGGGACAGAGGCAGTTTGAAGAGCGGGGGCCAGAGCTTTTCGGCTTTCCTTATATATCGAAAGCAGAGCCAATTTACGATAATGAGGAATTGACAGGAGTCATCAGCACCATTTCCAGTATGGAAAAATATGAAATGCTGCGCCAGGAAGCAATCGTCATTTCAGATACTGTAGAAAAAATGAGGGAAACGTCAGAGGAAGTTTCTATGGCGTCAAATGATGTGGCAGTTTCCATTCAAGAGCTGTCTGAGGAATCTTCCTCAATGTCGGAGGATATTAAACAAATCCAAGGCATCCTTCAATTTGTCCATGAGATAGCAACCCAATCCAATCTTCTTGGGATCAACGCAGCCATTGAGGCAGCTCGGGCAGGACAACACGGCCGAGGATTCAGTGTCGTTGCGGAGGAAATTCGAAAAATGGCCGTCAAATCAAAAGAATCTGCAGAAACGATCAAGAAGCAGCTGGAAAACATCCAACATGTCGTCAATCAAATGAACAGCACCATTCACCAAGTCGCTGCCTTCTCTGAAGAACATTCTGCCAGTATGCAGGAATTGAATACATCCTATGTCCAGTTGAGCAAAACCGCAGAAAAACTGAGGAAGCTAAACTAATTTCTCTTGAAACAACATATTTTACTGTTCTGATCCTGACACAACAGCCTCTATGCAAAAGGCTTGAGATCATAACATCTCAAGCCTCATAACTAATCTTCTTCATTTTCAACCAAATGTTTAAGTGCCGACAGTTTATTTTCCCAATAAAGCTCAAAATAGTCGAGCCATTTCTTCAATTCCTGCAAGGGTTCAGGAGTCAGACTATACTTCGTCTCCCTTCCAGTCTTCCTATCCTTTACCAGCCCTGCATCGGCCAGAATCCGGAGGTGCTTGGAAATAGCGGTCCGAGTTATCGGAAATTCGGCGGTAATGGCTTTCACTGACATTTCTTTTTCAACCAAGAGCATTAGCAGCTTTCTCCTTGTTGGATCCGCCACCGCTTGGAAGACATCGTGTTTCGCTTTTTCCGCTGACATCATTATCCCTCAATGAAGTCTTTTAACTTGCCAACGATTCCTGTCCATCCCTGATCCATGTTTACTCTTACAACCTTATGAGGTGCTCCGAATTCCGTTACCTTGTCGGCATCCCAGCCACCATGAATCAAAGTGAATTCCGTTTTTCCATCGACTTCCTTCAATTCAAATATGACGAACCAATCCTTGCCCCAGTCAAAAGATAGACCATTAGGCGGATCAACCATCGTTACTTTGCATGGGGACATACCGAATTGACCGGCGTTCAAATGAAATTCGTGGCCTTCAACCGGTTCAAAATCATTCGGCATGAACCATGCTTCCAAACCATTTGAGGTGGAGACGGCCTTCCATACCTTTTCTATCGGTGCATTGAATATCTCTGTCTTTCGAATGTGTTCCATTACCATTTCTCCCTACTTCTTAGATTTCACTTTTTCCTTATCCCTGAATCGAAGGGCTGACCACGTTTCATCTACCGCTACATTGCTAACTGGCCTAAAGATCGTCTCCTCCTGCATTTTTGCTGCAAGTATATCCCTGTTTAAGTCTGTTTCCATCTTAGAACTCTTCTTAGGAAAACTGATCCAAAAGAGAGCATCTTCATTGAGCATCGGCAAAACCTTTGGCAGCCATTCGGATAACTCATTGCTGTTTTTTACGAACAACTGCAGAAAGTCAACTTTGTGATTTGTTTCTTTCGACTCAATTCCAAGCTGATACCCTTCTGGAGCGTTCAATACAACTGCTTCTCCAGATTTGTAGCGAAGTTTTTTCACAAGCATTTCCATACATAAGTACTTCCCTTCAAAAAATATGGGCTCTCTTCGTAAAGATTGCTGCTTTTCATCAAAGGTTGCGTATAGTTGATGAGTTAAAAAATGCTAAAAACACAATCTTTGTGAAAACAGCCAAAATTAATTAGCAAATTGAATTTGAAACAACATAATAAGAAACCAAAAGGTGTCATAATTTATATCAAAAATTATATAACACCAATTGGTTTCATTTCAAGCATTATTTGATATTCAGCTGGTCGTATCGAAAGTTACTAGTTCGACTATTTTTTCTGCCCCTGCTGCACGGATCAGGATTGGCAGCCTGGGTCCGCTGTTCCGATTTAAAACGAGCTGATAGATGATTTGAAATAACCTCTTTTGCTCCTGCTTTTTTTGTTTTTGATTTTCTGCAGAGCATATATCATAAATCTCCCTCATTAAATCCTCTCCCGATTGAGCAGCCCCTTCCCGGACAATGTCAGCAAAGTGATGGAGCTGTGCTTTTTCTTTGTCAGTTAAAGTGTCAAAATACTTTTGGTAGGGTGCTTCATTGATGACATTCACATTCTCCTGGCGATAATGCTTGATCCAAAATTCGACTCTTTCGCTCACTTCTTTTAGCTGGTCCATTGTATACTGTTCCCCATTCTGCTGGAGCACTTCCTGGAGCAGATGTAAATTAAAGTCCACCAACGGCAGGATCCCAGCAAGTTGGCTGAAGGATGGTTCCTCACGATCAGAAGCTTCTCCTAGAACAAGCTCCAGCGCTTGGCGGATGACATCATCTTTTAGCGTGCCAGCGAGGAATGCTCTTTTATACCGCTCAAATTCAGTGTAATTACGAATCACATCTTCATCCAATCCTATGTGAAAGGCCGAATCAGGCTGGTATTTGGCGAATAGAAACAGGATCAGCTCAGGAGAATAAACGTTTAATAAGTCAGATGGGGTTAAGCTTATACCAGTGGAACTGGACATTTTTTTCTGACTTCCTTTTATATGAATGAAGTCATACGCAATATATGCTGGAGCCTTGTAATCAAATATCTCCTTGGCAATTTCCTTCGATACATTATAGCTGCCCGTCTGAGCGGAATGATCCCTTCCCCCCGGTTCGAACATCACCGATTCTTTTTGCCACCTCATCGGCCAATCGATTTTCCAATTCAATTTCAAGTCAAGGTCGGAAACAGCTTTTTCCGAATGGTGCCCGCAGCTGCATTCATAATGGATCGATTCTGCTGGTTGGTTGTATGCAATGATATTGGTATCGTCTTTGCGGCAAGCATCACAGTAAATGGCAACTGGATAATAGTTTTCCCTGTCTTCCTCGCAGGGTCCACCCGTTTTAAATTTCATAGTGATATCGTAAATATCCTTGCGTTTGTTCAATGCTGTTAAAATACTCTCATGATAACATCCACTCTCATACATTTTGTTCTGATAGATGAATTCCGCGTCGATTCCAAATGCTTTAACTGCATTTTCGAATTCTGTTTCGAAATGCGCAGCATACGATTTGTGGCAGCCATTCGGATCCGGAATCTTAGAATACGGCATTCCAATGTATTGTTCATGTGCCGGGTCAATATTCGCCGGCACTTTTCGTAAACGATCAAAATCGTCCCACGAAAAGATAAATCTCGTGTTCTTCCCGAGCATCTCAAGTGCCCTTACAACGAAATAACTCGTCACGACTTCCCTGAAATTCCCGATATGGACGGTTCCGGAAGGACTTATTCCAGAAGCGCATACAAAAGTTTCTGCATTTGGATGTTCTTCGATTAATTGCCCTGCCATTTTAAATGCCCAATGCATCTGATCACCTCATTGTTTAATGAATTTATTTGCAGCCAAATAAAAAAACTCCCACCCCCAAGATTTTCATCTTGAGGACGAGAGTTTTCACTTCGCGGTACCACCTCAGTTTGTCGATCTGTCACCAAATCAACCTCTTCAGGTACGGCAAATGTGAATTGCGATACCCTATCACTATAACGGGAGATCCCGTCGCAGCATCCCTGTAAAAACAGTTCCTTGCGAAGCTCAGAGGCTTTTTTCACCTAGCGCGCGTTCCCTCCTTCTCAGCTACCGGAGTTCTCTGAATCCCACTGCCGCACGGCTACTCTTCTCATCACAGCCAGTTCGTTCCATTTGTAATTTTTACTATCATAATCAGAAAATCAGAAGATGTCAAATATTTTTGAAACAAATCGTGGTCCATTAATCGATGCGTAATGACTTGTGTAGAAAGAAAAATGAAGCGATCGTCGAAATCGATCCCCCAATGATCATGACTGCATGTGTCCCGAAATGCTGGGCAATCAGTCCGGACACTAATGCAGCTGGAGGCATAAGGAGCCACGTCATGAATCTGCTCGTCGCCTGGACCCTCCCCAATAATTCTGCTGGCGTCAGCGACTGCCTCATCGTGGCAATGAAGGGATTTTTCACTGCTGCACAAATCATACCGACTACATTCCACGCCATCAGTGAAATAAACGTACTGCTCAACCCGAATATGATGATGGAAATTCCTCCGATCAGTGAGGAGGCAAACAAAACCTGCTGTACTTTAAAGAACCGATTGAAGAAACTGGTCATGAGAGCACCTGCAATCGCTCCCCCTCCACTAATGGATAGCAAAATCCCAACCTTTTCTGGGGTCAACTCCATTGTTTCTTTGAGATGAATGACAATCATCGTCACCAGCATCGTCGTTCCCACTACTGAAAAGAGCAGTGCCATATTTGTGTATAGGATAGGCTTCATCCTGCTCACAAAGATAAACCCTTCCTTCACTTCTGCCAAAAAATTCGCTGCAGCATCCTTTTTTCTATGAGTATGGATTTTCACAACTAGGACAGAGCAAAATGCCAGGATATAGCTGAAGGCATTCATAAGCAATGATACACCTGGATTGTAATAGCTGAGAATCAATCCTCCAAGTGCGGGTCCTATCAAGACTGCAGAATTGAATGCCCCAGTATTGATGGCGTTGACAGCTTGTATGTCTTCGGTCTGGACAAGATCAGGAATGGATGCAAATTGAGATGTGTGATAGATTTGGCTCAGCACTCCGATGACAAGGGCAGCCACAAAGAGCTCGGGCAATAACACGCGGTCCATTAGATAAAGAGTCCCCATGAGCCCCATAACGACTGCCCTGCCGAAATCACAAACTAGCAAGATCCTTTTTCGATTCCACCGGTCTGCCAGCACGCCCATTAATGGCTGTAATACAATCGGGAATCTTTCTACTGCAGCAATGACTCCCATGCTGAGTGGGGAACCCGATATTTTTAATACCATTATGGGAAGGGCGATGAGATATAATTGATCCCCTATGAATGAGATAATGTTCCCTCCCATAAAGACGAAGACCGGTACATTTTTTCGCAGCCTTGGAACTTGTGTCCTTTTTACCTCCAATTCAGCCAACTGTCACTCCTCCTCTTTAATTTTTCAAAAAGCGATCCATCTCCAATGGCGTGGCTTCAATCGTTTGGATGTTCAATTCATAATTGGATTTCTGCTCTCTAACGATCCTTGCTGATTTCAATAGCTTTAGATGATGGTGGATAGTGGATTTTCCAAGTGAAAGTTCAGCTGTCAGTTCCTTCAATGTCATTGGACCGTCCGCTAGCATTTTCACGATGCGTAGGCGGGTCTCATCCCCCAGTGCTTTGTATTTGTTTACGAGTTGGGAGCTTGGCTGATATCGGTCCCCTGAATCGATGCTTTCATCTGCAATCGGGTAATAAAAGACTTTTGTTCCTTCCAGGTCAGCTTCAATATTCCACGGTCTGTATATGTAGTGGGGAATCAACAAACACCTGTGGACACTCGGTTCCGCATGATATTGGATCCCGCCTGTCGCCCACTCAACCAATTCTTCCGGCTGTTTGGAATGAAGCATCTTTTTCTTGGATTCTGCATCTGTTCTTAAAATGCTGTCGATTGTATCTTCTTGTGGCATGATGAAATGTTGATGCCAGTCCTCCATCACCTCACATAAATGGGGTTTTAATTCATCGGTATCGGATGAACAGACGTATTCGATATAACTTGGAAAAAACGGGTTTTCCTTTGCTGCTTCCATCAGTCTTGTACGTGCTGATGAGTCTCCTTTTGCCGCACAGATCCGATCTTCCTGATGTGCTTGGCCAATAAACGGGATTATCTCAAGTTTAAATTTGTTTGCGGGCGAATCCATAATATACTTCTTAAATGACGGAATATCCGGGAAATCTCCTTGATGCAGTATTTGGAGGAGTGATTTCCATGTGTTATGTTTAGCGACTTTGTCAAGATTCTTCAATAATCTTTTCGGAAAGGTTTGTGTATGCTGTTTCCACTCGTGCTGAGGTTTATTCAATGTGTGCAGGAGTGGTTCGTTGGTGAAGGCTGCGATCCCAAAGGCGCATTCCCAAAGCAGTGATGACTTGATTTCGATATGATAGGTCTCCCGCTTCTTGCTTGTCATATGCAAAACTTTCATTTTCTCACCTCTTTAACTAAGTTACTAATATTCTATATTTTTAGAATTTAAAATTCAATATATTTCGAATTTTGTTCAGAAATAAAAATTGAGCCTATAAATTGGCTCAATACAGATAAAGAATCGAGAAAATTCTCATGGTTCCTTCTCATATTAATTTAATACTTTTGGAAAGTTTGCTGCGATTTATCAAAGGTTGTCTTTGATTGATTTCCGGAGATGGAAGCAGCAAGGTCTAGCACCTTAAAGAAAAACTCAATGACTATCTCTAAATTCGTTATATTCCCCCCACATCTTCTCAATCATATCGGAATCCCCAGTAAGTTCTTTGTACCAGTACACTCCATCTTCATCCAGGGATCCCTTCAATCCTTCCAGTTCTTCTTGAATAAAATCCACGTGTATTTGCAGCTCCGCCATTGTTGCTTTCATATCCAGTCCGTTATCGTATTCCTTTTGCATCATACGCATAAGTTCAACTACATGGTTCAGTTCGTCTACCATCATGTCTTGCATCTGCGGGTTCATGGATGAAGATCCAAATAGATGCGACAGTTCATAAATTTTATCGATTTCCCTTTCTTGAAGCTTCACATCATCATTGTCAATCAGTTCTTTAGCCCACTCATCGGGCAATTGCGGTTGCACGTTGAAAATCGTCTTATTCACTGCCGATTGATATTTCGACCCCTCTGATTCTTTGAATCTATTATTTTCTCGAAATAAATATAAATTCCATCCGAATGAGACAAGGAGCATTGCAATCATGACATATATAAACCATTTTTTTTTCACTTGATTCCTCCGTTGGTGTTATTTTGTACGTACAGACGATATCAGGGATAGCTGGTCATTGCCGGCAGTCGATTCAACTACGATGGGCTTGTTTTCTCCGTAGAATGATAATTTCAGCTGCGCATCTTGAATGCTTTTTACGGCTTCCAACATAAAGATAGAGTCAAAGGTAATGTCCAATTCCTTTTTACCTTGAATCTCATTCGGCATTATTTTTTGGACCATTTTCCCCAATTCATACGCGATGGTAGACAACTCAATCACCTCTCCATTGCATATTGATAATCTGACGTCATGATGTTTATGGTGATTGGATATGATATTCATCCGATCCAGAGCGTTTTCCAACGTCTTTCGATTAAGAGTGATTTCCGTCGAAATACCAGTAGGAATGAGACGGTCAATCTGTGGATAGCTGCCGGTGATTAAAAGGGAATACAGCTCAAAATCCGGGGTTTTAAACAAAATGAATGAGTCAGAAATCTGGATATTAACATTTCCGGCTTGTTTCGGTAAGAGTTTCAGCAATTTTGATAGACTGGCAGTTGGAATATTGGCCACTCTATTTAGATCACTTTCTATATCGATTTTTCTCATAGCCATCCGCTGTGAATCTGTGGCTGCACACGTCAATATCCGGTTTTTGAATCGCCAATGGCAGCCCGTCAATACAGGCCTTGCATCATTGATTGCTGCTGCAAAGCCAGTCTGCAAAATGATTTCCTTTAGCTTCTCAATTGTTAGAACCATTTCACTTCCAGCTTCCGAATCATGCAATTTCGGATATTCAGCTGGATCCATACCATGAAAAGTGGTCTCTACTTCTCCCGAGCGGACAACTATACTTCCACTGATGGATTTCACGTGAAGATCATTCTCCAGCTTCCTGACCAAGCCCACAAGAAACCTTGCCTCGAGTACGGTCGACCCCGTTTGAATGATGCTTACCGCAGGTCCCTTAATAATTTTTTTAATAATGCTTACTTGATTGCCCCCTGTAAGAATGATCTTGTCATCAAATACTTCCATTTTGATACCTTTTAAAATCGGGATGGTATCTTTCGTGCTCACTGCCAAACTTACATCCAGCAATGCAGCTAATATCAGGTTTCTATCAATAATAAATTCCATTTCATCCTCCAACTCTCTATCGATTCCTTTCGTTTCCATTTCGGCAAAACGTTTGAAAATCCTTCAAAATGTATCGAATGCTGTTGAGACTTAGCAGAGAATTCTGCTTATTCTATTACGAAAATTGTGGTAAAATTATCCTAAGAGAAGAATGGGGGGATGCCTATGCAGAGTAGGCGCATCGGACAATGGTTAACCTTTTTATTTGGCTGCAGTCTATTTTTTGTCCTCATCATTTTTATTTTTTTCCTAACGAAAGGACCGACTTTGAAAGATCTTCTTTTAAACTCACCTCATGAAGAACTCAACATGGAACATTCAATGACATCTTCCGCTTCAATACCTACACCTATAGAACATTCAGTAAATGCTGCAATGACCGAACCCATACAAATCGATGAATTTCGTTTTCTCCATGATAAGGACGGTTGGGCAAAAAGTAAAAATGATATTTGGGCGATAAGGGATGGTTATCTACAAAATGTATCACCGCCGCAGCTCCAATTAGATGAAGCTGAATTCAGCTTTGCTGCAACCAATCAACACACGGCCATCATTTATAAAGATGCTACACTCTTTACTACGACCACTTCAGGGGATGCATGGAATGCTTTTTCAATAAACGGCGATGCGGATAAAACGCCAAAAATACGGGCTTCCTTTATTAATCAGAAGGAAGGATGGGCACTTATCGGGCGGGGAAATACCGGCGGCCAGCACCCTTTTGATATTTATCACACGTTAAATGAAGGAAGGGAATGGGAGATCATTTACAGCTCAGATATCGAAAGTGCCGATCCCATCCCACTTCAAGCACTTCCTTATTCCATAACCTTTATCAACGAGAAAATCGGATTTATCACTGGCGGAACATTGAAAGAAGGTTCTCAAACCTTTTTTCGCACAGTGAACGGCGGGAGAACGTGGAAATCAATCGAGATCCATTATCCGAAGGGGTATGAACATGAAAATCCTGATATACAAGCCCCTGTCTTTTTCAATGGAACAGACGGGTTTGTCTATATCCGGTCCGGCAGCGAACTTTATCTTTTTCAAACGATGGATCAAGGGGCGCATTGGAAATCATTTAAGATATTATCCAACATTAATGATTTATTTTTCTTGAACGCTAAACAAGGATGGGCTGCTCAGCAGAATGATGTTGGAAGCCCCGCTACTGCGATCCTAAGGACAAGTGACGGCGGTAAGAGCTGGAAAAAAATTGGCCAGGCAGGATTTTCACTCTCCTCCCTTCATTTCACCTCCAATCAGGACGGCTGGGGCATGAATCTCGAGACGGGGCTGCCAATGAAAAGCCTAAACGGAGGCAAAGATTGGACTGACTTGATATTTAGCAGCAAATAACAGGCGTTTTGAAACGGGAGTCATTTTATGCTAAATGAAATTTTTGAATCGATCCTATTGATTTCCGGAATAATTTTGTTTGCAATTGGGCCCAAAAGGAAGTACGGCCTCATGATATACTTTGGGGTCTTATGCTTTGTGGTCTTTGGGCATTATTATCTCCATGACATCATCGCGGGATTGTTCGAAGGTTTTGAAAAGATGGATTAGTATTTTATAGAACAATGGGAGGCAGTGAATGTCCAATAAGTTAAACGTGTACGCATTCGCATTATCACTCATCTCTATCCTATTTCTTTTTCTCATCAGCTTTACCGGTATTTTTACCATCATCGACGGTATTTTACCTTTCCATCCATTAACCATCGTTTTAGTTATGGCGGTTATTTCCTTTTTTATTGGTATGATGGGGTTCACCGGCGCAAGGAGCTGGAAATCATACTTGCGGAGTATGTTTACTGTGTTGATCAGTCTCGGACTTTCCATCTTGCTGGTGATCATTTTAGGCATCGGAAATCTTTTAGGTTAAGCAAAAGCCTTCAAACTATTACGTTTGAAGGCTTTCTTTATTGTTAATTAGCTGTTGAGATTCGTCCATGTTGCTCCTGCATCTTTCGTTTGATAGACGTTTGTTTTTTGATCCTTTTCTGTAATCAAATAGCCTTCCTCTTCTGAGGTGAAGAACACCTGTTTGATATAGGATTCAGATTCAGGCAATGCTGTGTTCTTCCACGTCTTCCCGCCATCGGTTGTATGATACACTTCATCCGATGTGAAGGCCCAAGCTGTCTTATCATTTAATATATAAACATTATTTACATTGCCTTTTGCATCCAGTGGCTCATTCATCGGTTGCCAGCTTTCCCCTTGATCCCCTGTTTCGTATAAAACCATTTTTTGATCGATTCGCACCGGCATTATGCCGTGGCTGGCATCCAGGAAAGTCGGCTTATCGATGGCATTTTGCAGCTGTGGATTGACATTTGGATAATAATCCAATGTTTGTTGATCCCAGCTTTTCCCGCCATCTTTCGTGATGTCAATCTCAGTCCCGTCGTCAGGACCTGACGCAACTCCCATAAAACCAATTGAACCATTCACAAAAGTGATTCCAAACTTCATCCCTGAACTCAATTGGGAACTGACCTTCGTCCAGCTCCCCCCACCATCCTTAGTGGAATAAATCCTGTAACCCTGGCTTCCTGCTCCTGAGTCACCTTTTCCGAGCATCCACCCATGTTCACCATCGATGAACGAAAAATCGACGTCCGTGATCGTGTCATTCAACGATGAAGTGTTCCAAGTCGCGCCGTCATCCTTCGTACTGTAAATCTTCGTTTCAGTCGGTGAGATGACCTTCGCAATGATGGCCTGCTGTTTAGAAGGAAAAGCAGCTTTTTCAGACATGACTTTCTTGTCATCTGCCGCAAATCCCTCAGGCGTCGTTTCCTGCCACTTGCCATTGACCAAGTGAAATACGTGATCTGTACCGATGACCCAATTTTCATCTATCGGGCTGATAACAGCTGCCTGCAGGGAGGTCTTCTTGTTGAAGAGCTCCGCAATGGATTCCTTTTTTACTTGTGATGGCTTCTCGATTTTATGCTGTGGTGCATTTTTTTGTAGTTGTCCCGGCTGGTTGACGGTCGGTTCATGCAATACCAGGGATAAAAATAATGCTGCCGCCCCAACAAGCAATGCGCTGCTTCCGGTCCATGCCGCAATCGCCTTTACTTTCTTCTTTCTTGCCCTTGCTTCATGCTCTTTGCGGATCGCCTCCATGATGGATTCTTGTTTTTCCTTGCTTAATTTATACTTTTGTGGAAGCTGCTTGATTTCATGGATTAGTGCTTGATCTCGATCATTGAACTCATTCACTGAAAACGCCCCCCCCTTTTTCTAATGCCGACCGCAGAGCTTTGATGGCACGGTGATATGTAACGCTGACCTTGTTCTGTCTCCACCCTAATATTTCTGCCGTTTCCTCGACAGAAAAATCTTTCAATGCCCTTAAAAAGAGGACATCCTGATAACTTTGCTTCAAGGAGTGTATACCATTGATGATTTCAGAACGCTTTTCGGCGATTTCATATACTTCTTCCGGTGTGCGCGAATGGACGATTTCATCACCCGCAGCTTCCTGAAATAGGTTCAGCTTTCTCAAATGTCTTTGTTCCTTCCTTTTCATGTCCACTGCCACATTTCGTGTAATGCTGAAGAGCCAAGTCTTTGGACTGCTCTCGCCCCGGAAAGTATGGATCCCCTTTAATGCACGGATGAATACTTCCTGCAGCATATCCTCGACATCCGTAGATCCTACATAATATATGAGAAAGTTATAAATGTCCTGATTGTATTCATAAAACCATTCCTCGATCATTTCCATTGATGACATGTTCTGCCCCCCTCTTGGCGTACCTAATGATTAGACAGGATGATCCATTCAATTCTTTCACTATATTTTATTTTTTGTTAGCTTTATCATTTGTAATTTTTGTAAACTCCCTTTTCTCATTATAATCATCAGAGTTTGCCTCCATTGATTTATGGGTCGATTTTGGTAAATTTCCGCGGAAGGGTGCCCCTTTTCCGAGGGGCCTTACACGAAGTGAGGCCGTTCGATGTTCGCACACGAAATGCCGATCTTAATCGAACATCCGCCTCCTGAAATGAATTTCTCACATCAAAAAAGCCTTGCTCTATGCTTGAGCAAAGCTGGCAGTTTCGCTTAATAAAAAGTTTAAACTAAGGCCCTGAACGTATAGTCGGTTGCAATTCATCAAAGGATGAGTACGGGTTAATTTCCGCTGCAGGATCCTCGCTTTCCAAGGGGCGTTGGGGCCACTTTCAGCTCCAATCAAACGTTACGAACACAGCCTAAATAAAGCTGAAAATCACGGCAGCGAGGATAAAGAGGACCATCACTCCTGCAATGAAATATCCAATGATACGGATCCCCTTGGGCATTCCTGTGGAATTGATATATTCTAGTTTCAATGGTCCGCCTTCGATTTTTTGTAATTCCTCAAACGGCGTATATGTTTTGCTATCATCCTTATTTTGCTTCTTCGGAGGTTCGGTCTCGTGCAATTTTTTCACTTATTTTCCCCCTTGGCGATACTAAACTAATAAGGTTTTATTATTCAATGAAATAGCCTGTGCTAGCGTGGAAGTCGTCGTGATCTTTTCGAAGGATAATCCGAGTTGGACCGCGGTTTGAGCAATTTCAGGACGGATTCCGGACAGTGTAGTTTTGACACCGATCAGACTTAATGCATCAATCAGCTGAAATAGCTGGTGGGCGACCATTGTGTCAATCAGGATCACACCGGATAAATCAATGAAAAGATGGACGATTCCTTTCTCAGAACACTCTTTCAAAGTGTTTTCCAGAATCAACCTTGCCCTTGTCGTTTCGATATCGCCAACCAGAGGAAGAATGGCTGTATGATTGTTCAGTGCAATGACAGGTGAGCTTAACTCGTTGATCATCTCCTGTTGAGCTTGCAGCCTTGAATTTGAATATGCTTGCATTTCCTCGGTAAACCTGAGAATGGCCGTATCAAACGCCTTTATGATTACATCATTCCATAAATCGATTTCGCCTTGTGTAACAGATTCCTTATTTAATTCCACATATTCATTTATAAAGTTGAAATACTGATCCCTCACACGCAGGAATTCCCTGATGATAAAATGGATCGGCGTATTTAAATGTTCCTCATCCCTTGCCACTTCAAGGATCCATTTATCAAAGTGTTCCATGAAAGCTTGTTTATCTTTAATGAATACTTCACAAAGATGTTTATGAAAATCAAAATTTTGTTGTTTCAACCCCTTTATGACATTTGGATCCTTAGAAGCATAAACTCCAGTTGGATCTGACTTATCGAGTGAATCATACCACTCATCAGTCAATCTTTGGGCTTTGTCTAACAAAAAATGATACAAATTTGTATTGCGATGCATTACTGCTTCCCCCTAGCTTTACATATAAAAGATATTACTTATCAGTATATAAGAAATATTTTTTATTTTCATCAAAAAGCAATTCTCTTCATCTTATTTTGTATAATTTTTTTCAAATGATATTGTAAAACTTCAGTAAATTGCGACAAAGGAGTTTAATAGCTTTCTGTTTCGGTTAAACCTTTACATATATCGTTCATTAATTTTCATCAATAGTTTTCCAAGGTTGATTTTCGTTGAAGGGTGCTCGCTATCCAGGGCATAACGAATACATAGCAAGGAGGAATGGAAGCATGAATGACAAACGAAAAAACCCAAAAGATCAGCAATTGGAGGAATATCGAGTCGATGATTCAGGAAAAAAATTAACGACTAACCACGGATTGAAGGTATCTGATACGGAGCACTCCTTGAAAGCAGGAGATCGCGGACCGACGTTGATGGAGGATTTCCACTTCCGTGAAAAAATGACTCACTTCGACCATGAACGGATTCCAGAAAGGATCGTCCATGCGCGGGGCTACGGTGCACATGGAGAATTCGAAGTTTATGAATCTATGAAAGAATTTACAAAAGCAAAATTCTTGAATGATCCTGAAGTGAAAACCCCTGTCTTTGTAAGGTTTTCCACCGTTGCCGGTTCACGTGGCTCCGGTGATACCGTTCGTGATGCCCGGGGCTTTGCAACAAAATTTTATACAGAAGAAGGGAATTATGACCTTGTCGGAAATAACATTCCGGTCTTTTTCATCCAGGATGCCATCAAATTCCCGGATTTAATCCATGCTGTGAAACCAGAGCCGCATAATGAGATGCCTCAAGCGGCATCAGCGCATGATACATTCTGGGATTTCGTTGCCAACAATACAGAATCTGCGCACATGGTCATGTGGGCGATGTCAGACCGCGGAATTCCAAGGAGCTATCGGATGATGGAAGGATTCGGTGTCCATACATACCGTTTCGTCAATGACAAAGGTGAGGCACATTTTGTCAAATTCCACTGGAAGCCGAAACTTGGCGTTCATTCCCTCGTTTGGGACGAGGCACAAAAGATTGCCGGAAAAGATCCTGATTTTCATCGGAGAGATCTCTGGGAATCTATTGAGAACGGCGACTATCCGGAATATGAGCTTGGCGTCCAATTGATCAAGGAAGAAGACGAATTCAAATATGATTTCGATGTTTTGGATCCGACAAAGCTTTGGCCAGAGGAATTGGTGCCTGTGAAGATCATCGGAAAAATGACGCTCAACCGCAATCAAGATAATGTATTTGCGGAAACAGAGCAAGTAGCTTTCCATCCTGGCCATGTCGTCCCCGGAATAGATTTCACAAACGACCCGCTATTACAGGGACGCCTTTTCTCTTACACTGATACACAGCTCATTCGCCTTGGCGGGCCGAATTTCCATGAGATTCCGATCAACCGCCCTGTATGCCCGTTCCATAACAACCAGCGCGACGGCTATCACAGAACGACCGTCAATACAGGTCAGGTAGCCTATTACCAGAACTCGCTGCAAAATAACGAACCTGCCCCAGCTGCAGAAGAAGATGGGGGGTATGTCCATTATCAAGAAAAAGTGGACGGCAACAAGGTGAGGAAAAGAAGTGAGAGCTTTGAGGACCATTACTCTCAAGCAAAGCTGTTCTGGAACAGCATGTCTGATGTAGAACAGCAGCATATCATCAAAGCCTTCCGTTTTGAACTTGGCAAAGTCAAAAGCAAAGAAGTCCAGCAGCAGGTCGTCAACATGTTCAGCAATGTCTGTACGTATTTGGCAGGTGAAGTCGCGAAAGGGATCGGTGCAAAAGTTCCGGATCATGCAGAAGGCTCTCCTGAAGAACGATCTTCCCAGGCATTGAGTCAAATGAATACAATGAAGTCCCCTGCCACAAGGAAATTGGCCATCTTGGCAATGGATGGTTTTGACTACGAAGCAGTCCAAAAAGTGATGGATACGTTGAAGGCTTCCGGGGCGATGCCGGAAATCATCAGCGGATCGCTTGGATCGATCAAAAGCAAGGACGGCAACGAATTGGATGTGGATAATACATTCCTCACCGTTGACTCAGTCCTATATGATGCGGTTTATGTACCCGGTGGGAAAGAAAATGTGGAAGGTCTGAAAAAAGAACGCGAAGCCGTAAGCTTCATTCAGGAAGCGTATAGCCATTTCAAGGCAGTAGCCGCTTCCACTGAGGGAACGGAATTGTTCTCTACCATCGGTGTCGACTCAAATGAAGCAGGCATCATCACGACCGACGAAAATACAAAATTTGATTCATTCTCTGAACAGCTGCTAGAAGCCATCACGGAACACCGCCACTGGAACCGTTCTATATAGTTTATTCAAGCTGCCGGGTATGAACCGGCAGCTTTTGATTTAACAAAGTTACCAGTAAACAACCAAAAGATCATACTTATCATTGTTCAATGGTTTGAACTGAACCATCTTTTTTGAAGAAGTTGATGATCACCTTATTTTCCTTTCCTTGTACATAAGCAAGTGTAGCAATTTGTATTTCAGCGTCTTCATTCCAATTCAAACTTAGTTCGATTCCTATATGTCTCTCTTTTAAATTTCCAACATCAATATCTCCTGACGGAAGATTGCTGTTGCCTTTGGAATTTTCCGCCTTGAAGAATTGATAAGTCCACCCTTCTAACGGCTCTCCTTCTGGATTTTGCACTTTCTCTTTTATTGTTGGTTTGCCGAATTCCTTCTCAGCTTCCTCCTTGGTCATTTTCATGCTCAGCTTTCTTTTGATTTGTTCTGCTTTTTCCAAGATTAATTTATCGCTTATATCGGCTGATTGAAGCCTGGAGTGGTTTGAAGCTGGAGCTTTCAAAGTATGGTGCAAATGGAACACGTAATCAGATTCCGGCAGAAATAGAAGAAATAATAAGCACACCATGATGATCGCGGCTGGATAGCGGAAACCTCTATTCCGTTTATCATGAATCGAATCGTTGAAAATGGATTTAAGGATCTTTTGTTCCTCCTTTTTAGTAAAAACGGGATTATCACTAATATAATGATGCAAATACTTCCTAAACTCTTTTTTATTCAAGGCGGAACCCTCCCAGCTTGGAATGCAACTGCTTTTTCGCCCTTGAAATTCTGCTTTTTACAGTGGATGGCTTACATTGGAGCAATTCGCTTATTTCGGTTGTATTCAGCCCTTTATAATAGTAAAGAATGATGACTTCGCGATATTTTACCGGCAGCTTAAATACAGCATTGCCGAGCTTTTCGTTTTCAAAACGGGTAAAGTAGCGTCGTTCTGTTGATATATCCGAATAGCTGGAAGGAAACAAATTTGTTAGGGACAACATGCGATTGCCCCATGACTTCAAGTAATCCTTTGATTTATTGATCGCAATCCGATAAATCCACGTTTTCAGTGATGACTGTTCCTGAAATGTATCCCGTTTTAAATACACGGTGATAAATACATCCTGTGTCAAATCCTCAGCTGTATTCCACTCCTTCACATAGGTAAAGATGAGTCTCTTTATCTCTTCTCCATATTTTTTTATAAGATCACTCATCATTTCGCTTTCGGATTGTTTCCGATTGTGCTCCCCCTGCACATTGACCACCTAATTCTATTTTTATTTATTTTATGAAAGTTTTGTTATTAGACGATTGAATTTGGAAAAAGGATGCATGATTCTCAAAAGAATCTCGATGTTGGAGGAAAATCTACAAAAAAAAACGCCAAATGGCGCTTTTTATACTTCAACAGCCGGAAGGGTCTTTCCTGTTTCCAGCAAGGATTTCAAATTGCTTATGATGGCCGGCCAGCCGTTATTGGCCCCATAAAAAGTTGATGTATCGGCGACAATATCTGAGTCGGCCAATTTTTCATGCTTCAACGTCAATTTAACAGTATCCTTCATTTCCACCAATTCAAATGTGACAAGCGTTGGTTCTTCCCTCTCCAACGGGTCGTCTACATGATTCCATGTAAAAGAAAGCAGTTTGTTTTCCTCAGAGGCCAGGACGGTTCCATAAACATCTACCTCATTCGACGGCCTGTAATAAGTCACCTTTGACCCTTCTTTCCAATCTGATTCAACCTTGCTCCCAAAGAAATATTTTTCAGTAAACTCTCCGGAAGTCAGCGCTTTCCAAACGTTTTCAGGTGTAGCGGCAATGTAAGTGGCGTAATAAAAAGTGTTATTATTCATCCTTCTCCCCCTCAAGCGAACTTTTCAATTCTTGTAAAACAGCAACACGATGTTGATCATATTTGCTCAGCCAACGATCGTAAATCTGAGCAATCGGTTCTGCATTCAAATAGTGAACCTTCGTACGCCCCTTCCATTCAACGATAATGAGTCCCGCTTCTTCCAACAAATAAAGATGCTTCGTCACCGCCTGCCGACTCATCTCCAAGTGCCCGCAAAGCTCATTCAACGTTTGCCCATTCTGTTGATACAACCGATCAAGCAGCTGTCTGCGTGTTTTATCTGCCAAGGCTTTAAATATTTTATCCATAATATGATTATATGCAACTTCTTGGTTGCATGTAAAGCGGAATTTAATTGTGAAATTTTTTTTATCACGAAATCCTCTTTTGAAGGACATCAGACCTCCATTCTGGTTCCCTTTATCACCGATTTCTCTTCCGAAGGGCATCAGATCCCCTTTCTGGTTCCCTTTATCACGGAATCCACTTCTGACGGGCATCAGATCCCCTTTCTGATTCCCTTTATCACAGAATTTTCTTCCGATGGGCATCAGATCCCCTTTCTGATTCCCT